>NZ_JBFAHX010000003.1:290825-338626 GCF_040654435.1 Streptomyces sp. NPDC050703 | reverse complement strand
TCGTCGCAGCGCCAGCAGAACCGGGTGCCCTCGCTCATCGCGGCGCCTCCGGCCGGTCGGCGCGCAGGAAGGCCCCGAACAGGCGCTTGCCCGTGGTGCACCACGGCAGCTTGGTCGAGCACACCGGGCACTCCGACCGATGGGCGGTGAAGGCGTCGCGGAAGCGCGCGCGTCCGCAGGGGCCGCAGCTGCGGGGGAACCAGCGGGTGACGCTGCCGTGCGCGTCGATCTCGCGTGCGCCGAGGTCGATGGCGGTCGTGTTGTCGAGGACGACTGCACACCAGACGCAGGCGCGACCGCAGACCTGCGCCTCGGCCAGGCCACCGGGAGCAGGCAGATCGATCGGTAGTGACGGTACGTCTGTGCCGGGTGTGATGGACATGCGTTGGGCCTCCACGTGCGTGGCCAGTTCCGTTCACACACATCGTTCGCGCTGGTCAGGGTGTCGGGAAGTGTGTGCAACGGAGTGTCGACGTTGGCGAGTTCACACAGTGTGTGAATCGTTCGGCGCTACGCTCCATGCACTGACAGTGACGTGAAGGCGGGTCGCCGATGGAGCCCAACACCCTGCTCGACGCCCTCCTGCACGAAGCCGGCATGTCCCGCGTCGGTCTGGCCACGCGGGTGAACAAGGCCGGAGCGGCACGAGGGACGCGAATGCGCTACGACCACAGTTCTGTCATCCGCTGGCTGAGAGGCGAGCGCCCGCGCGGGATAGTCCCGGACCTGATTGCGGAGGTTCTGGGCCCGCGCCTAGGACGGACGCTGACTTTCGACGACATCGGCATGGGACAAGCAGCTGCTCCCCCCCGGTGCTCCCTTGGAGGGCTTCATCGGCAAGGCCACCGCCCTGTGGCGCGGTGACCACCAGCAACGCGAGGACCTCCAACAAGTCCCGGTCATCACCGGACTCCCTGCGGTCGGACCCGTATGGGAGTGGGAGAACCCGCCCGACGACGTCGACGTGTCCAGCCGCGGCGCGATCCGCGTGGGCCTGCCCGACGTGGAGCAGCTCCGCACGGCGCGAAGTCACTACGAGCAGATGTACCGCAAGGCGGGCGGTGTCGCGACGCGCGCCCGGGTGGTGCGCTATCTCGTGCAGGACACGGCGCCGCTGATGCGCGGTACGTACACCGACGGCACCGGCCGCGAGCTGCACCGGGCCGTCGGCGGCCTGGTCGCCATCGCGGGGATCTGCGCCTACGACTCCAACGCGCAGGGGCTCGCGCAGCGGTACTACCACCAGGCGCTGCGCCTTGCGAAGGCCAGCGGTGACCGGGCGTTCGGCGGGTACGTCGTCGCGCTCCTCGTCAACCACAGCCTGTTCATGGGCGAGCACCGGCAGGCCGTCGCGTTCGCCGAGGCAGGGCTCCGCACCGCCGGGCACGCCGTCTCTCCCGCACTCGCCACGGACCTACACGCGATGCAGGCCAAGGCCTACGCGCGGATGGGCGATCAGGCAGGGGCCCGCTCGGCCATCGAGCAGGCCGAGACGGCCGCCGGGCGGATCAGGCCCGACGAGGAGCCAGCCGAGACCGGATACGTACAGCCCGGCCTGCTGGAGACCGCGCTCGCCGACACCCTCATGCGGCTCGGCGACACCGGGCCGGCCCAGGAGTTCGCAGCCGAGGCTGTCGGTATCCAGGCTCACGCCCGCGGCCGGGTACACCGGCTCGCCACCCTTGCCGACTGCCAGATGCGGGCCGGTTCTGTCGACCACGCCGCGGGTACCGCCGAGCGGATGCTCGACACGGTGCAGGGCATGGAGTCCCACCGGTTGTACGACCGGCTCGCTGGGGTCCGCCGGAGTCTCGCCGCCACCCGCAGCAGCAGCGTCCGGGACGTCGTCGGCCGGATCGACGACACCCTCCGCATCCCGCTGTAGCCGGTGTGGTCGGATGGGGTGGTACCCGAGCGAGAGGCAGCAGCGTGTCAGTGTGGCGGAACCTCGGCGAGCGCACCGTGTACGAGAACCGGTGGGTGAACGTGGCCATGGCCGACGTCGAGTTGCCCGACGGTCGGCACCTCGACCACACCGTGATCCGCCTACGCCCCGTCGCCGTGGCCACCGTCGTCAACGACGCGAACG
Organism: Streptomyces sp. NPDC050703; assembly: GCF_040654435.1. NCBI lineage: Bacteria > Bacillati > Actinomycetota > Actinomycetes > Kitasatosporales > Streptomycetaceae > Streptomyces > Streptomyces sp. NPDC050703. Next base: position 336,537 of record NZ_JBFAHX010000003.1, on the reverse strand, counting down.
AGGTACTGCTGCTGTGGCGGCACCGCTTCATCACCGACGCGTGGGGGTGGGAGCTCCCGTCAGGCGGTACGGGTGCGGGCGAGGACCCTGCGACCGCCGCCGCGCGGGAGTTCGAGGAAGAGACCGGGTGGCGGCCGGGCCCGATGCAGCTGCTCCTCGCCGTCGACCCGATGCCGGGGATCTCGACGTCGCACCACCGGGTGTACTGGTCTGACTCGGCCGAGCAGGTGCGGGATCTGCCCGTCGATGATTTCGAGTCGGCGCGTCGTGAGTGGGTGCCGCTCGCCACGGTGCCCGATTTGATCGCGCGCGGCGAGGTGCGCTCGGCGAACGCGGTCGCCGCGCTGCTCATGCTCGCGCGGCTGCGCGGCGTGTAGCCCCCGCCGTACGACATGACGAGAGGGCCCCCTCCCGCCCGAAGGCGGAAGGGGGCCCTTTCAGTACTGGCGCCGCGTGGGGTCGAGGGCTGCCTGCGGTGTGGGCTCGCCGCCGGGCTAGGGCTGTGGCGCTCCGTCCCGGCGGCACACGAGGTGCGGACGCCGAGGAACTTGACGGCTCCCCAGGCGAAGGAGCCGAGGAGGACGACGAGCGGCAGGCTGACGGTCACGGTGTGCGGGTCCTTTCAGCGGACGGGGCAGCGATGGGTACGGGCGGCCAGCTCGGCGGCGGCGCGACTGTCGTAGTCAGCGGAGAAGCAGCAGCGCGGAGCCGTGCAGGCGGCGGTGTGCTTCTGGAGAACCCTGGACGGCGACGCAGCCGGGCCCGCCACCAAGAAGCCGGGTCCACGAGTCCGCGCACCTGCCCCGGTGACGGCAGCCAGCCCGGTTATGCCTGCACCTCAACAGGCAAGGTCGTCGTGGAGGGTGAGTTCTGCGCGGGGGCTGATCGCGGCCGCACGCTCAAGGCCAGCAACGGGCGCATGGCCACGTGCGAGGACTACAACGGGTGGCGCTGGAACGCCTGACCATGTCGCGCCGGGCGAGCGCCCGTCGCTCCGACCGACCGAGCAGCACGGTGTGGGGCCCGTGGACGACAGCACGTGGTGGCAGTCGTCGTTCAGGTGTTCACGGTGATGCCGGTCGGTCCAGGGAGTGGAGGTGTCGTGTGGGCCATTGGGGCGGAACCAGTAATTTGGTATCTAGTTCTCAAGACGTCCTGAACGCGACCTACTGGCGCTCGCCATCGCTCGTTCACAATCGAACTTATGCGGAGGCCAACCGGTCGCGATCAGCTCTTGTGCCAGCGGTGCCGGGAGTTTGACGCGACTGTGCGCAGCAGGGGGCGCATCGACCTGCTGGCCGTCGTCTGTGACGCCTGCTGGAACCGGCTCGCCAACGACATGGCGATGAGTGACGGGGCCACAGCACTTCCTCGGCCGGAACCCGGCCCTGACGACGTGAGCTTCGTAGAGCCGCCGACCTGCCCCGAGTGTCATGCGGATGTCCGCGTCTACCCGACGGTCTATGACCGGTGGATCAGCCTGGCCGTGCTGGAACTGCCGGCCAAGGACGTTCCTCCCGCCTATCGGTGGCGCCTCGTTCCGATCGTCGGCCCCCATTCGCCGGTGGTGACCGATACCGTGGCGGTTCGCGTACGGGGAATCGACCCCCTTCCGGGGGAGCGGGTGGTTCCGGCCCATCGGATGCTCTGCCGTGCCGAGGAAGCGGGGCGGCCATCGGTCGAGCAGACGCTTGATCCGTGACAGCAGGGCTGACACCGGCGGCCGTGCCACTCCGGACGCGCTCCGGGGGCCCAGGGTGGGTTCGCCTGGTCGTTGCGCGCGTACGCCTCCGTGGCTCACGCGGTACTTCCCTCGCGGCGCCAGGGGCCGACCGACCAGGAGGTGTCGTGGGGGGACGGGCCGGGGACGGGGGCGGGGCCGTGAGGCGGTCGGTCGTCTGGGGTCTGGTGCTGGCGTCGGCCGGGGTGCTGGTCGTCGTCGTGAGCGTGATCTTCCTGGTGCCCCGGCTGCTCTACCCTCCGCTGAGCGAAGCCGACCTGCGCGGCGTCCGCAGCGCACAGGCGCGCATCGAGTTGCGGCAGGCCCAGTACCGGCTGGCCAATGACGCGCGGACCGCGATGCTGCAGAGCTGTGTCGGGCTGGTGGTGGTCATCGGCGCCGCGGCTACCTGGCGCCAGGTCCACGTCAGCCGCGAGAGCCAGCTGACCGAGCGTTTCACCCGGGCCGTGGACCAGATCGGCAGCAGTGACGTCAACGTCCGTATCGGCGGGATCTACGCCCTTGAGCACATCGCCAAGAACTCCCACGCCGATCGTGACCCGATCCAGTTCCTCCTGGGTGCCTTCGTCCGCGGCAGACTCACGTGGCTGGTCGGCTCTGCCGACGGGCCGGAGCACCCCACCCCGTCGGTGGATGACCGGCTGCCCGTGATGAATGTCCGTGCCCCCGACGTCCAGGCGGCCATGTGGGTCCTGGAGCGTCGCATCAGGACCCCCGATGACCCCGCGCTCTACCTGTCGCGCGTGGATCTGCGCGGCATCTCCCTCCGCGGCGCCCGACTGGGCCGCACCCTGTTCCGGCACTCCAACCTCGCTCGGGCCGCGCTGACCGGCGCCCGGCTCGATCGCTCCGACTTCACGGACGCCGACCTTCGCGGGGCGCTGCTCGACGGCGCGAGCCTGAAGGGCGCGAACCTCTCCCGCGCGCATCTCCAGGGGGCCGGCCTGCGCCGAGCCGACGTTCGCGGCGCGAACCTGCGTGGCGCCGATCTCAGCGGCACGGTGCTCGACGAAGCGCTGCTGACCGGCGCCCACGCCGATGCCACCACGGTCTGGCCCGCCGGCCTCAGCGCCGCAGCACGCCGTGAACGGGGAATCCTCGACGCCGGCCCAGGCCCGTAGCGGGCGTGGTGGACGTACCACGGCAGCACCCTCGGGACGCGGTTCGACCCGGCGACCCGGCGCCCCAGCGGCCCGGCGGCCCAGCGGCTCAGCGCCCCAGCGGCCCGGCGGCCCAGCGCTGCCCGTGTCCGCCGATTACCGGTACCGCCCCTCCCTTCGGCACCATGACCCCCATGACCGAAATCCGTACCCCACGCCTTCTCCTGCGTCAGTGGGACGACGACGATCTCGTCGCTCTCGCTGACATCCATGCCGATCCCCGCGTCATGCGGTGGGTCGGGGACGGGGACGTCCGGGATCTGGAGGCCACCGCCGAGGACATCGAGCGGTGGGAGGAGGAGTGGGACGACGAAGGGTTCGGGATCTTCGCCGTGGAGTTGCTCGGGTCGGGGGAACTCGCCGGGGCCGTCGGACTCCACGTTCCCGAGGATCTGCCCGAGCTGCTGCCCGCCGTCGCCATCTGCTGGCGGCTCGGAGCACAGTTCTGGGGGCAGGGGTACGCCTCCGAGGCCGCGCAGGCCACCCTGGAGTTCGCCCTGCAGGACCGTGGGCTCGACCGGGTCGTCAGCGTCGACCGGATCGGCAACACCGCCTCCGCCAACGTCGTCCGCAAGCTCGGCATGGTCCCCGAGCGGGAGATCAGCCACCCCGTCCATGGTCACGCGCTGAGCGTCTCCTCCATCGACCTGAGTGAGTACCAGTGACGTGAGTGTGGGGGGGCGGCAGCGGAACCGGGGATACGAGATGTGGTGCAGGTCACTGTCTTCCGGCGATGAGACGCGGGCGGTCACGGCGTCATACCCGTGACCGCACACTTCGCGTACGACCGGAAGGATCGCCCCACATGGCCGCCAAGGTTCAGGGTCCCGCCAGTTACTTCCCCTCCATCGAGAAGAAGTACGGGCGGCCCGTGGCCGAATGGAAGGCGCTGATACGGGAGTCGCCGCTCACCCGGCACATGGAACTCGTCGCCTGGCTGAAGGATGAGCACGGGCTCGGGCACGGGCACGCCAACGCGCTCGTCGCCCACACCCTCGCCGAAGCCCCGCCCTCCGCCTCGTAGCGCCCAGCAGGGCCTCCGGCCGTACGCGGGCTCTGGCGTCAGCCCGGTGCCTCCGCGCAGTTCGACTTCGCCTGGGCCCTCGCCAGGCTCGCGTCCAGTTCCCTGCGGATGTCTTCCGGCAGGTCCCCGGCGCAGCCCCAGTCGACGATCATGTCCGCTATCCGGCTCAGCTTCGTGTTCGTGTGCTGGGACGTCTCGCGGAGTACCGTCCAGCCCTGGTCCGGGGTCAGCTTGCCCACGGCGACCACTATGCCGATCGCCTGGTCCACCGCGGCGTGGGACTCGACCGCCCGCTCCAGCTGGCTCACCTTGCGCTCCAGCTCCACGACCTTCTCGGCCTGTTCGGCCTGCTCGGCCTGCTCGGCCTGGTCCGCCCTCGCGGTCTGCTCCGCCCTTGCGCCCCCGCCGTCCTGTCCGGGCGCCCCGGGGGCGTCCTGTCGCCGTGCCGCGTTCTCGTCCGATGCCGTCACATCGCCTCCGGGGTCTGGGGGGGGCAGGCACCAGGATGACACGGTGACTCGGCGCGCCCACGGTTCCGGTACCGGCATCACGTACGGCTACCCGGCGGTCCCTTACGTTCAGCCACACCCCACTCCCCCTATGCTGCCCGCCGGGCCGGGTCCAAGTCCTCGCCCCGACAGCACCGGAGCACCGGAGCACCGGAGCAGCAGAGAAGCAGAGAAGCAGAGAAGCAGAGAAGCAGAGAAGCAGAGCCACGGGCAGCCTTACGCCGGTACTACGTGAGCAGGGGCGCATGAGTGACAGCAGCAGCGGCAGGCGCATCAGCCGCGGGGCCGAGGCCGATACCGAGGCCGAATCAGGCGCACCTCCCGCACCCCTCTCACCCCCCACAACCCCCACACCCCCGCCCCTCCGCATCCCCGCCTTCCGGCGTTTCGCCCTCGCTCAGTTCGTTTCCGCCGCCGGGTCGGCCATGGCGCCGCTGGCTCTCGCCTATGCCGTGATCGGTGCCGGTGGCGGGGCCGGGGCGCTGGGGCTCGTGCTCGCCGTGAACACCGTGCCGACCGTGGTCTTCCTGCTCGTCGGCGGTGTCCTCGCCGACCGGCTCTCCCGTAGCCGGCTGCTGTTCGGCGGGAATCTGCTCGCCGCTGCCGCGCAGGGCGCGCTCGCCCTGGTCGTCGCCTCCGGGCACGCGGGCACCGCCTCCATCGCGGCCTGCGGCTTCGTCTCGGGGGTCGCCGTGGCCTTCACCACGCCCGCCGCGCAGGGCGTCGTGACGCAGCTCGTCGCGCCTGACCGGCTCCAGCAGGCCAACGCCCTGCTGCGGCTGCCCGTCAACGCCGTCAAAGTGGCCGGGCCCGTGGCCGGTGGCCTGGTCGTCGCCCTCAGCGGGCCCGCGTGGGCCCTCGGCTTCGACGCGTTCACCTTCGCCGTCGCCGCCCTGCTGCTCCTCGGGCTCCGCCTCGGCGCCCCCGTCCCCCGTGGCTCCGCGCTCGCCGATCTGCGTGAGGGCTGGAGCGGTTTCCGGTCACGGACGTGGCTGTGGACGTACACGGCGGCGGGGACGGTCCTCGTCGCCGCCTTCCTCGCCGGGTATCAGCTCCTCGGGCCCGTCGTCGCCGAGGAGCGGTACGACGGCGCCCGTACCTGGGGGTTCGTCCAGGGCGCCTTCTCCTTCGGGCTCCTCGCCGGGGCCGTCGTGTGCCTGCGGTGGCGGCCCCGCCGGCTGCTCGTCGTCGCCGTCGCCGCGAGCGGCGGTCTCGCGCTGCCCCTGGCCGGGCTGGCCCTCGGCCTGCCGCTGCCCTGGCTGCTGGTCTGTGCCGCCCTCGCGGGCGTCTGCCTCGACATCGCGGGGGTCACGTGGGTCACCGCCTTCCAGCAGCACGTACCGGACGCCGAACTGGGGCGCATGAGTTCGTTCAACCAGGTCGGTGAGCGGCTCGCCATCCCGCTCGGCTACCTCGTCGTCGCCCTCTTCGCCGGTGTCTTCGCCGACCGGGCCGTGCTCGTCGTGTGTGCGGGGATCATTCTGGTCGCCACCGCCCTCAATCTCTGCGTACGGGACATCCGTCGGATTCGGCGCGTTCACTGAACCGCCGCACCAAGGGAGTTGATGTCATCGCGCTATCGCCCAATGACATCGGGGCAACTCCCGCCGCGCTCCCGATACTCGTCCCGACCGGAGGTCGCACCCGCAGGCCTCCAGCCCCCGGAAGGGACACCCCCATGAACAAGACCAGAACGTACGCCGTCGCCGCCCTCGGTTCCGCCGCGCTCGTGGCGACCCTGACCGCCCCCACGGCGTTCGCGGCACCCGCCCCGGCCGTCCCGGCGGGCACGGCCGTCTCGGCGTACACCCCGTCGAAGAGCGCGAGCGCGGAGAACGCGGCCGAGAACCGGCAGTTCTTCGAGGCCGTGATGAAGTCCGCCCTGAAGAAGCAGGCGGCGGAGCCGGGCATCCAGGCCGTCACCGTGCGGTACCGCACCAGCAGGGCGCCCAGCTTCCGCAGCCAGATAGCCCAGTCCACGTCCATCTGGAACTCCGCGGTCACCAACGTGCGGCTCCAGGAGGTCAGCAGCGGCTACGACTTCGAGTACCGCGAGGGCAACGACTCGCGCGGCTCGTACGCCTCCACGGACGGGCACGGGCGCGGCTACATCTTCCTGGACTACCGGCAGAACCAGCAGTACAACTCCACGCGCGTGACGTCCCACGAGACGGGGCACGTCCTCGGTCTCCCCGACCACTACTCGGGGCCGTGCAGCGAGCTGATGTCCGGCGGCGGCCCCGGCCCTTCGTGCACCAACGCGCAGCCCAACGCCACGGAGCGGGCGCGGGTCAACCAGCTCTGGGCCAACGGCTTCGCGCTGTTCAAGGAGCAGGGCGCGCTGAGCAAGGCCGGCTGACGCCCTCCCCGCGTACGGAGACCGGCTGCTGTTACGCAGGGAAAACAGCTTCCTGACAACCCGGCCGCGAGCGGCGCCCTCCTCCCCGGCATGGGGACACATGCTCAGGGGAAGAGGCCGCGTCGCCGCGGCCGGCGGCATCCCGGCAGCCGTGCGGTCCGGCGGCGGCGCGTGGACTATCCGCGTGCGGGGCGGGCGGGGCTGTGGCGCTGGCTGCCCTCGTGGCGGCAGTGGCTCGGCGCGGCCGGCCTCGGCGTGCTGACGCTCGTCGCGGCCTTCCTCGCGGTGTACATGAGCGTGGACATCCCCGACGAGAACGCCGCCGCCCGGCGTGAGGCGAACGTCTACTACTGGTCCGACGGCACCCAGATGGTGAGCACCGGCGAGGTCAACCGGCAGAGCGTGGAGCTGGACGAGATCGCCCCCGCCGCCGTGAACGCGGTGATCGCCGCCGAGAACGAGACGTTCTACGACGACTCCGGCGTCTCCCTGAAGGGTCTGGGCCGCGCGGTCGTCGGCATGGCGAGCGGCGGGGAGACGCAGGGCGGCTCCACCATCACCCAGCAGTACGTGAAGAACACCTACCTCTCCCAGGACCAGACGGTCACGCGGAAGGTCAAGGAGTTCGTCATCGCCCTGAAGGTGGACCGGGTCAAGAGCAAGGAGGAGATCCTCAAGGGGTATCTGAACAGCAGCTGGTTCGGGCGGGGGGCCAACGGCATCGAGGCCGCCGCCCACGCCTACTACGGGATGTCCGCCAAGGACCTGGACCCCAGCCGGGGCGCGCTGCTCGCCGCGCTCCTGAAGGGCGCGGACCTGTACGACCCCGCGGGCGGCAAGGCCAACCACCGGCGTGCGGTGGGGCGCTGGGCCTGGATACTGGACCGGCAGGTCGACGTGGGGCTGATGTCGGAGCGGGAGCGGGCGCGGTACCGCACCTTCCCCGAGCCGCGGCGGCAGTCGCGCTCCACCAGCCTGGGCGGGCAGACCGGTTACCTCGTCGACGTCGCCAACAAGTACCTGAAGCAGCGCGCCGGGCTCACCGACGAGGACCTCGCGCGCGGCGGGCACCAGATCCACACCACCTTCGACAAGGCCAAGGTGCGGCGCCTCGAACAGGCGGTGCGGGGGGTGCTCGACCGCGACATCGACCCCGCGCGGCGGGCCGCCGACCGGCACGTGCAGATCGGCGCCGCCTCCGTGCGGCCGTCCGACGGGGCGGTGGTGGCGCTGTACGGCGGCCCCGACGCCACCGAGCACTTCTCCAACAACGCCGACACGTCCGGCGTGCCCGTGGGCTCGGCTTTCAAGCCGTTCGTGCTGGCCGCCGCGCTCCAGCGGCAGAGCGGCCTGGCCGGCAGCCGCTATGCCGCCGACGGCTCCCTGCGGCCCGCGTCGGGCCCGTCCGACCCGGACCGCCCCACCCTCCGCGAGGCGCTGTATCCGGGCGGCAACGCCACCTACGTACGCCTCGGCAAGGACGTCGGGCACGCCGAGGTCCGCGGGACCGCCGTCGCGGCGGGGCTGCTGCCGCAGAGCATGGCCGAGCCGGACTCGGCGTTCCCCGTGGGCACGTCGACGCCCAGCGCGATCCGGATGGCCACCGCGTACGGGACGTTCGCGAGCGGCGGCACCCGGCACGCCCCGTACTCCGTGACCAAGGTCGTCAAGGACGGCACGTCCCTGCCCGGCCTCACGCGGCCCGCGGCGGGGCGGGCCCTCGACCCCGAGGTCGCGAGGGAGGTCGCCGATGCCCTGCGCGTGGGTGCCAAGGGCTTCGCGCCCGGTGTCTCCGCGGGGCGCACGGGCGACCAGGACCGGCTGCGGACCGCCTGGTTCACGGGGTTCACCAAGGACCTGTCGACGGCGGTCACGCTGTTCCGGCTCCGCCCGGACGAGCCGCGGCTGCTGCCGCTCTCCGGGGTGGGCGGCGAGAAGTCCCGGCGGGGGAACACGCTGCCGCCGCGCGTCTGGGGCGCGTACACGGGGCTCGGCCCGAAGTAGGGAGCGGCCGGACGGTCGTTGACCTTGTCCCTGGGGCAGACCCCAGAGTCCTGGGCACCGGGCCGGCCGGCCCGGTGACGGAGGATGATCGCGTGCACCAGGAACCGGGGCAGGGGCTGCTCTCCATCGGCGCGTTCGCCGCGCGTGCGCGGCTCTCGCCGAAGGCGCTGCGCCTCTACGACCGCCTCGGGCTGCTCGCGCCCGCGCACGTCGACGAGGCGAGCGGCTACCGCTACTACCGGGCCGACCAGGTCGAACGCGCCCGAACCGTGGCGCTGCTGCGCCGCCTCGACATGCCCCTCGCGGGCATCGCCGAGGTGGTGGGGCTCGACGGGGAGCGGGCGGCGCGGTCGCTCGACGCCTACTGGTCCGGGGTCGAGGAGCGGTTCGCCGAGCAGCGGACGCTCGCGCGGTACCTCCGTGGACGCCTTTCGGGAAGGAACACCGAGTTGTACGCGACATTCGAGGTGAAGACCGTGGACGTACCGGAGACGTACGTCCTCAGTGAGACACGGCACGTGAGCGCGGGCGAGCTGCCCGCCTGGATCGGCGCCTCGGCGGAGCGCCTGGAGCGGGCCGCCGTGGAGCGGTGCGGGGGCATGGCCGCCCCGCACTTCGTCGTCTACCACGCGGAGGTGACCGAGGAGAGCGACGGTCCCGCCGAGTCCTGTGTGCCGGTCGTGGACGCGGAGGCGGCCCGAGCCTGGGCGGCCGAGCAGGGCCGCGCGACGGCGGCTCAGGTGCGGGCCGAGCCCGCACACCGGCTCGCCTACACCAGGATCACCAAGGCGCAGGTGGCGTATCCGCAGATCATCGCGGCCTTCGACGCCGTGGAGGCGTGGGCCGCCGGACAGGGGCTCACCGTGACGGGGCCCTGCCGTGAGGTGTACTTCGCCGACTGGGACTCCTGTGGTCCCGAGGACGAGGTCTGCGACGTCGCCTTCCCGGTGTCGCGGGCCTGAGGAGAATACTCATCGGGGTGGGGTGAGGGGCGGCCCTTCCCCCCGCCTCCCCATGCAGCCCAGGCGTCATCGCCGTTCCCCGCGCCTATCCTGAGGAAGCATGGGGGACGGGGACGGCCGGGAAGCGGTCGGCACGGGACTCGAAGGGCGCGCCGAGCACGGGAGTTGGCGTGTCCGGCTGCGGCGGTGGGCCGCCTCGGGCAGCGGTGAGGTCCTGGGCGCGGGTGTGCTGTTCGGCAGCGACCGCGTGCTCACCTGCGCCCATGTCGTCCGCGATCCCGCCACGGGCCGGCGCCCCGACCGCGTCCAGGTCGAGTTCCCGCTGCTCCAGGGCCTGGCGCGCACCCCGTGCCGTACCGCGACCGTCGAGGCCGGGCACTGGGTGCCGCCCTTCGGCAAGGCGGAGGGCGACCTGGCGGTGCTCGTCCTGGACGAGCCGGCGCCCGTGCCGTCGCCGGTCACGCTGCACCGCACGCTCGACTACCGGGGCGCCGCCGTCCTGATCGACGGCTTCCCCGAGTATCGGTCGGGCGGCCAGTGGCTGACCGGCGCCTGCATGGGGCCCGGCGGCGAGGGTGACGAGCGGGTGCAGATCGACGTGACAGGGGCGGGCGGCCTGCGCGGCGGGTTCAGCGGCGCGGGGGTGCGCGAGGAGGGCGGGAACCGGCTGCTCGGCATCGTGGCGCAGGCCGACGGGAGCGGCGGGCACGGGTACATGATCCCGGCGGCGACCGTCGCCAAGTACTTCCGCCGGTTCGCCGAGCGGTACGTGACCGGGCCGCACGCCGTGCCGGGACACCGCGTGGTCTCCGCGGAGGCGGCGCGGACGGCCCGCCCGCACGGCCTCCAGCGCACCGTCACCCGCTGGCTCAACGGCGACCCGGGCGCCTGGGACACCGAGGTCGTCTTCATCGCCCAGGACGACGAGCGGGCCGGACAGGCGCTGTACGTGGTCCTGAACATGGCCGACCGCGAACAGGCCCCGCAGCTCGCGGTGGGCCCGCCGGACCCGGCGGACGGCACGGAACCGCGGGAGCCCGAGGCCACCGGCGCCCCGCTCCTCTCCCGCGCCGGGATCACGCCCCGCGTCGGCAGCATCGGCCTCGTCCTCGATCTGGAGGGCGTGGCGTTCGACGATCCCGCCCGGCCCGAACTGCGCGAGGCGCTGGCCGTGCTGCGGCACGAGCTGCGGCACGCGGAGCGCCACCCCGCGGCGCGGCGCAGGCCCGCCGTGGCCGTGCTGCACGCCGACCGGTCGGCCACGGAACCCGCCGCGGCGGCGCGCGTCCTCGCGGAACTGGCCGAGGCCGGTGCGCGGTTGCTGCTCGTGGTGCGTGACAGTGCGCACGGCTTCCCCTACGCCATGGCGGAGCGGCTGCTGCCCGCGGGGCGTGCCGCGCAGTGGCTGCAGCGGATCGGCGCCCGCGTCGACGAGCTGGCCGACGCCGAGCGGCGCGCCCGGCGGCTCTTCCACCGTGTCGAGCCGCATGTCGTCGACCCCCCGGTGGCCACCGGGTACGCGGCGCGGGCCGCGCTGTGGACGGTGCAGCTCAGCGACGAGCTGCGGCCCCTGACCGGGCGGGGCGGGCCACGCCTCCTGGAGAAGCTCTCGTACGCCGAACAGGCCGTGGAAACACACCTGTTGCGGGCCGAGGCCGCCGAGAGCGGGCTGCGGGCGGTCCTCGACGCGCATCTGCGGCTGCGCGCCCTGCTCCGCGACCATCTGGCGCTCCTCGCCGGGCACGGCCTCACCGAGCACCCCGACGCGGTCGGCCCCTACCGCGAGGCGCAGCGGCTCCTGATGGCGGGGCCCTGCCCGCTGGCCGACGCGGAGCGGGCGGTGGAGGCGTTCGCGCGGGTGGCGCGGCGGGGGGCGGTGCCGCGTGACGCCGGTCGCTTCCTGCCCGCACCCCGGCTGTTCGGGCACCGTCACGCCCGCCGGGTACTGCCTGGCCAGTGGCGAGCGCGTGGACCCGGGGACGGGTCGGCACTCCGCGCCGGCCCCCGCCGCGCCGCCGTCCCCGGCCCCGCTGTACCCCTCCGGGGACGAGGACCAGGGCGAGGTCCAGGGCGAGTCGTCCCAGTTCTGGATCGTCCACCCCGGCCCCGCCGCTCCCCCGCCGCGCCCCGCCCGCGTCACGCTGCCGCCGGAGAGCCCCGACCCCACGGTCCTGCCCGAGATCACGCTCCTGGAGCGGGCGGACAGCGCGGGCGCCCTCGCCGACCCCGGCGGGCTCCCGCTGCCGCCGGGCACCCTGCTCGCCGGGCAGTACCGCCTGGTGCGGCTCCTCGGCTACGGCGGGATGGGCGACGTCTGCCTCGCCCACGACACGAAGGTCGACGACCGTGCCGTCGCCGTCAAGATGCTGCACGCGGAGCTGGCGGCGGACTCGTACAGCCTCCTGCGGGGCGAGCGCAAGGAGCTGGTGGAGCTCAACCACGACGCCTTCATCCGGGTGTTCAACTACGGGCACCACGCGGGCGTGGGCGACTTCCTGGTGCTCCAGTACGTCGACGGGCTCACCCTGAAGGAGGTGGGGGACCGCGCCCGCACGCACCCCGAGGAGTTCGGGCACGAGCGGTTCCGGGAGTTCACGCTCGCCTACGGCATGCGCGTCCTCGCCGGGCTCGCGCACCTGCACGCCCCCGGGCGCGGCAAGGTCTACGGCGACCTGAAGCCGCCGAACGTCATGCACGACGGCTCCACCATCAAACTCATCGACGTCGGCAGCGTGCGCCGCGCCGGGGCACCGGGCCTGACCACCGACGACTACCGCGCCCCGAGCGTCGGCGACCACGGCGAGTCCGACCCGCGCGACGACCTGTTCAGCCTCGGCGAGACGCTGCGCACCCTGTGCGGCGTCGGCGCCGACCGCCACGAGCTCGCCGCGCTCTGCGCGCTCGGCCCCCTCGACGAACCCTCCGCCGGGCCCCGCGGCCTCGGGCCCGTCTCCCTCGCCCGCGTGCTGCGCCGCGCCACCCGCACCCGCCGCGCCGACCGCTTCGCCACCGCAAGGGAGATGGAGGACCAGCTCCGCGGCGTCTTCCGCGAACTGCGGTCGCTGCGGACCGGCGCCGAGACCTTCGAGCCGTCCCCGCTCTTCCTCCAGTCCGCCCACGCCCTCGACGGCGGCCTCGGCTCCGCCCCCGGCCTCTCGCGCTGGGCCGCGCCCCGGGCCGCCGCCCGCCACCCCGCGCCCGCCCCCGCCCAGGTCGCCCGGCGCCTGCCGGTGCCGCGCCCCGACCCCGACGACGACCACCACGGCGAGCTGAGCAGGCTCGCCGACGACGACCCCGAGGCGCTCCTCCAGCACACCGGCGACTGGCGGGACTCCCCCGAGGTCCATCTGCTCCGCTGCCGCCTGCGGCTGCGGCTCGCGCCGCGCGCGGACGACGGGCCGCCGGGCACCGAGGCCCTCTCGGCGGCCGAGACGGCGCTCGCCCTGGCCGAGGACGCCATAGGGCCCGCGCGCGCGCCGCACGACTGGCGGCTCGACTGGCACCGCGGCCTGCTGGAACTCGCCCGCACCCGCGTCGGCGCGGCCCGCGACCACTTCGACCGGGTCTACGCCGCGATCCCCGGCGAGTACGCGCCCAAGCTCGCCCTCGGCCACTGCGCCGAGCACCTGGAGCGGCGGCACGAGGCCCTGACGTTCTACGAGGCCGTACGGCTGCGCAACCCCTCGCTCGGCAGCGCCGCGTTCGGCGCCGCCCGCGCACGGCTCGCGCTCGGCGGACCCGACGCCCTCGCCGACGCCATCGCCGCCCTCGACGCGGTGCCCCAGCACTCCCGGCACCGCACGGCCGCCCGTACCGCCGCGGTGCGCGTCCGCGCCGACCACGCACGGGACGCCGAGGGGCTCGGCACGGCGGTGCGCGCACTCGCCGGGCTCTTCTTCGAGCACGGCCTGACCGACGAGCAGGCCCGCGTGCGGATGAAGACGGAGGTGTGGGACACCGCCCACCGCCTGCTCGCCCCGCCCGAGGGAGGCCCCGCGCTGACCGGCGCCGAGCTGCGGGCCGTCGCCGCGCGCGCCGATCCGCGCCTGGAGTTCCCCGCCGACGAGCGGACGCTGCGCAAGGACCTGTCCCGCTTCTACCGTGTCCTGGCCCACCAGGCCGCGCGTGACGCACCGACGCCGGAGGCCGGGGTGCCGCTCGCCGAGCTGCTCCTCGACCGCGCCTACGCGGTACGCCCCTTCGCCCTACGACACCACAGGGACACCCCATGGCTGGGCAAGAAGATCAAGGACCGGGTCAGGGACGGCTCCTCGGCGCGGAGGCGCGGTTGAGCCCGGCGCCGGGGCCCGCGCGCACCCGCGTCGGCCTGGAGGTCAGCCAGGTCGCCGAACTGCCGCGCCCCCGCGACACCGGCGACGGGGAACCGGCGCGGATGTACGCCGTCGTCACCGTCACGGTCCACCGGCCGGGCACGGCTCACGCGCCCGGCGAGGCGCGCGCGTCGGGGAACGCCGGGCCCCGGCTCGCGGAGGTGCTGCTCATCGACCACTCCTCCTCGATGGTGATCCCGCCGAGCCGCCTCGCCGCGGCCCGCGCCGCCGCCTCCTCCGCGCTGGCCCGCATCCCGGACGGGGCGCTCTTCGCCGTGGTCGCCGGCGGCGACAGGGCCGCCATGATCTACCCCGGGCGGCCCGGGTTCGCCGTGGCGCACGCCGAGTCGCGGACCGCCGCCGAAGCCGCCCTGCGCGACTGCACGCCCGGCGGCGGCACCGCCATGGGCACCTGGCTGGAGCGCGCGAGACAGCTCTTCCGCGACCTGCCCGCCACCGAGCCCGGCGGCTACGTACGCCACGCCCTGCTGCTCACCGACGGCAGGAACGAACCCGGCTACGAGTCGCCCGCGGAGCTGCGCGAACGCGTCGAGCGGTGCGCCCGCGCCTTCGACTGTGACGTCGTCGGCATCGGCGACGCCTGGGAGACGGAGGAACTGCTGCTCATCGCGGGCACCCTGGGCGGCCGTACGCGGGCCGTGGCGGACCTGACACGGCTCCCCGACGAGCTGGCCGCGCTCGCCGGCAGCGCCGCCGAGCGCGATGTGACCGGGCTGCGCCTGCGCCTCTACCACCGGGCCGGAGTGCGCCCGTACTCCTTCGAGCGGGTTCACCCCACGCGGGCCGCGCTCGCCCCCGACCGCACCGACCTCAGCGGCGTCGAGACGGGCGCGGGCGGCCCCGTCGAGGAGTACGGTCTCGGACCCTGCGGCGAGGAGACCCGCGCCTACCTGCTCTGCGTCGGCGCCCCCTACGACCCCGCGCAGCTCGGCAAGGAACTCCTGCTCACGGAGGTCGAGATCACCACCGAATGCCCCGCAGGACACCTCGAACTGCCCGACCCGCGGCCCGTCCTCGTGCGCTGGACCGACGACGCCGACCTCTACAGCCGCCTCGACCCGCAGGTCGCCCACTACCGCCACGAGGAGGAGCTGCACCGCACCTTCGAAGAGGCCTGCGCCGAGCTGAAGCGCGGCGCGCGGGACGCCGCGCAGGCCCTCCTCGGCGCCGCCTGGCGGCTCGCCGGGCAGGCCGGCGACACCGCGATGCGGGACCACCTGCTGCGCCTGGTCCGCGTCACGGACCCCGAGCGCGGCCGGGTCGAACTCCTTGACCACATCCCCCGCTTCGACGTGGAGGCCGCCCGCATCCAGTCCAGCGTGACCGTCCTGCCCGGCGCCCGGCGGGCGGGCCCCCGGTGACCATCCCCTGGCGCACCGTCCGCGCGACCGCCACGGGCGCGCTGCTCCGGCTGCGCGCCCACCTCTGGCCCGCCCGGCCCACCGAACACCTCCGCAACCGCGTCTACCTGCGGGAACGCATGATCGCCCTGCCGCTGCTCGCCGTCGTCGCCGCCCTCGCGACCGGCTGGGCGTACGGGGAGGTCCGCGCCGACTCGGCGGCGCTGCGCGGCAGCCACACGCCCGCGCTCGGCGACCTGGCCGACGCGGAGATGTCCCTGCGCATCGCCGACCGCGAGGCGGCCCTCAGCCTCGGCGCCGGGGAGTCGGTGCGGCTCAGCGGCATCGGCAGGCGCTATCTGACCCGCACCACACGGGCCACCCAGAGCCTCAACCAGGTGGCCCGCAGCGGTGCCCTCACCACCGCCGAGCGCCAGGAACTCGACGTCGTCTCCGGTCTCGTCGCCGACTACGGCAACTGGATCGCCTTCGCCCAGAACAACGCCGGCGACCCGGTGCTGCGGGACACCGGACTCGGCTACGCCCGCAGCATGCTCTGCACCGCCCCCGCGGCCCCGCCGAGGACGGCACCCGGCGGCTTCCCGCCCTGCGAGCCGAGGACGGGCTCCGACGCCACCACCGTGGTGGACCGCATCTCCGCCCTGGAGAACAGCCTGCGCGGCAGGGTCGCGGACCGGGCCCGCACCGGCCCGGGCGTGACCGCGGCCGCCGCCGTCGCCGGAGCCGCGCTCGCGCTGCTCGCCGTCGGCCTCTGGCGCACCCAGGTCTTCCTCCACCACCGCTTCCACCTGCGCGTCAGCCTGCCGCTCGCGGCGGCGGCGCTGCCGCTGCTCGCCGTGCCGTTCCTGACGGCCGACGCGGTCCTCGCCCAGCGCGCGCAGCAGCGCGTCGTGACCGCGGCGCGTGAGCTGTCCGAGCGCACGTCACCGGCGGTCGAGTCCCGCGCCGACGCGCACCCCCGCGCCCGCCCCGACCCCCGCCTGATCGGCACCCTGGAGTCCCGGGCCCGGCGTGACCTGGCCAGGGGCCGCCTGCCCGCGCTCGACGGCGCCGCGCCCTGGGTGGCGCCCACCGGGCTGCTCTGCGCCGCCCTGATCTACGCCACGCTGCACGGCTACCGCCGCGAGTACGTGCACATCGCCCGCCCCGGAGCCGCCCCGTGAGCCACCGCCCACTGCGCCGCCGCCCCGCGCGCCGCGCCCACGCGGCCCTGCGCACCGCCCTCGCGGCGTGCCTGCTCGCCGTCACCGCCGGGGCCTGCGCCGGTGAACGCCCCGAACCGCTCGTCGTCCTCGGCCCCTGGACCGGCGACGAGGGCGAGGCGTTCGAGGCGATGCTGCACCGGCTCGACGACGGCACCGGACGGACGTACACCTACCAGGGCACCCGCTCCCTGCGCGAGACGCTCGTCGCGCAGCTGGAGGCGGAAGCCCCGCCGGACGTGGCGATCCTCAACAGCGTCGGCGAGCTCACCGAGTACGCCCGCGCCGGACGCCTCCAGCCCCTCACCCCCGCGGCCACCGCCCGCGCCTACCCGCCCTGGGCCCCGGCCCTGGACGTCGACGGCGCCCGCCGCACCTACTGGGTGCCGCTGAAGGTCGACCTCAAGAGCCTGGTGTGGAGCGCGCGCGACCGGCCCGCGACGTCCCCGAAGTGGTGCGTCGGCCTCGCCTCGCAGGCGACGTCCGGGTGGCCCGGAACCGACTGGGTCGAGGACATCCTGCTGCACCGGGCGGGCCCCGACGTCTACACCGAGTGGGCCACCGGGCGGCTGAGCTGGCGCGACAGCCGGGTCCGCGAGGCCTGGACGACCTGGGCGGCGCTCCTCGGCGACCGCTCACGGGCCGCCGTCGACCAGTCGCTGACCACGCCGTACGTGGGAACGCCCGACCCGGCGAAGGGCGGCGGCCCCCGCGGGCTCCTGTACTCCCTGACGCCCCGCTGCACGCACGAGCACCAGAGCGCGTTCATCCGGTACGTCTACGCGGGCGACCCCGTGGACGTACGGCCGTCGGCGGGGTTCCTGCGCGGCCGGGCCGCGTACGACGGCGCGTACGAGGTGGCGGGCGACATGGCGGCCGTGTTCGGCGAGGACCCGGCGGCCCGCACGCTCGTCGAGCGCCTCTCGGGCGCGAAGGCGCGCGGGCTGTGGCGCGCGGAGGCGGAACGGGAACTGCGCCCGTTCTTCCCCTCCGCCGCCGACCCGCAGCCCACCGACCCGACGGGCCGGCGCATCGCGGGCATCCTCACCGGCAAGGCGCGGACGCTCTGCTTCGACGCGTCGGACGTGATGCCGCCGGGCGTGCGCGACGCCTTCCACCGGGCCGTCCTGCAGTACGTCAGGGACCCCACGGGCAGGCGCCTCGACGAACTCCTCGGACAGCTCGACACGGTCCGCGAGGACGCCGCCCGGGACACGGGCCCCGGCCGGCCGCCCTCGTCCGGCGTCTGCGCCCCGCCGGGCGGCTGAGGCGCCCGCGGCTCAGCGGCGCATCTCCTCCGGGCAGGGCGTGCCGCGGGGGATCTGGTAGGGCGAGCCGAGCCGGTACGTGCCCGCCTTCGGGGCGAGGAGTTCGACCCACTCGTCGCCGTGGTGGTCCTCCTCGGCTTCGAGGAGGCAGCCGTTGACGTTGGTGTACTTCTTGGGCAGCGACTCGTCGCGCTGCCGGTCCCGCTTCGACCGCTCGGTCTCCTGGGGCCGCTCGACGCCCTTGCCCTCGGCGTCGACGACGCTCAGCCACGGCGAGTACGGGATGCGGATCAGGATGCGGCCCGGCTTCTTCACGCGCAGGGTCATCTCGCCCTGTTCGGCGCGCTCCACCACGGCGTTCGGCTCGGCGAGCGGCCTCGGGTCCTTCACCTCGTACAGCCGCCAGTTGGTGTCGACCCACACCTGCTTCAGGTACGGCAGGCCGTCCGTGATGAGCTGCGTCTCGCGCTTGCCGCCGTCGCCGTCGGGCTCGCCCTTGGGGACCGCCACGTAATGCACGGACCAGCGCTGGAGCCACTCGTGGTAGTTCGCGGAGTTGAGGGTGTCGTCGTAGAAGAGCGGGTTGCGCTTCATGTCGGCCTGCCGGTTCCAGCCGCGCGCGAGCTGCACGTACGCGGGGAGGGCGGACGCCTCGCGGTGGTTGCGGGCCGGGACGACCTCGACGCGGCCCTTGGCGGCGCCCCGCTCCTTCAGCTCGTGCACCAGCGGTGCCACCTCGCGCGTCCAGGAGGCGGTGGCGTGGGTGTGCACGATGTCGTCGACGGACTTGAAGCCGATCCATCCGGTGAAGCCCGCGAACGCCACGACGACGACGTACCACTTGCGTGACTTCGGCACCGTGTACGGCAGCGCGGCCAGGAGCGCGACGCCCGCGAAGGACATGGCGAGGCGGGTGATGTTGGAGCCGATCTGGGAGCTGATCACCCAGACGCCGAGCACGAAGGCCGCGTAGACGGCCGTCGTGATCCGTACGGTCTTCCAGTCCTTCGGCACGGCGTAGTAGACGAGCACGGCGAACAGCAGCGGCAGCGACGCCGAGCCGAACGACATCGGCTGCGTGCCGGAGAACGGGAAGAGCCAGGCGGAGAGGCCCACGACGATCGCGGGCGCGATGCCGAGCGCGTAGGCGCCCGGGTAGCGCTTGCTGAGGAAGAGCGCGACGGCGACCAGACCCACGAAGAGGCCCGCGACCGGGCTGCCCATCGTGGCGAGCGCGGCGAACGGCGCGGCGACCAGCGCCTTCGCCCACCGCTTGTAGCGCCAGCGGTGGGGCCAGCAGAACACCGCGGCCACCGCCATCAGCGCGAACATCTGGCCGAGGCCGAAGGTCACGCGGCCCGACACGGCGTTGCAGAACAGCGCGAAGACGCCCGCGAGGGCCGGTACCAGCGGATGCTTCACCGCACGGCTGCGGATCAGGATCATCGTGAGCAGCGCGGCGGAGAGCGTCCCGGCGATCATCATCGTCGTCCGCACGCCGAGCACCGACATCAGGTACGGCGAGATGACGCTGTACGACACCGGGTGCATCCCGCCGTACCAGGCGAGGTTGTACGCGGAGTCGGGGTGCCGCCCGACGAACTCGGCCCAGGCGTCCTGCGCCGCGAGGTCGCCGCCGCCGTTGGCGAAGATGAAGAACCAGATGAGGTGCAGCACCGCGGCGAGCAGCGTCACGCTGATCACCGGGTGCCGTTCGGCGCGCTCCGTCAGGGCGGCGGTCCAGGAGGCGACGCGGGAGGACTTCGCGGCGGGCAGCGGTATTCGCCCGGCGGCGCCGGGGCCCTCGCCCTTGCCGCTGTCCGGCTGTGCGTCGTCGTCGGCGCGCGTCGGCTCCGCTGTGGCCACTGCTGGCTCTCCCCGTGTCGTCCGTGGTCTCCGGAGTCGCCGGGTGCGTTCCGATGGGGGGTGGTCCCGGTCCCCCCGTGCTCGGCCCCGGCGTACTGCCCCCCGAGCTTGTGACGCTAGCACGCAGACGCGGGGGGAGGCCCGGGGTGGGGCCGCCCCCCGCGTCCGTTCCGCGGGCTGTCGCCGGGGGTCAGCCGACGCGCTGCAGCTTCGCGCCGAGGCCCGGTTCCGCGAGGTCCTCCTGGAGGGCGACGGGCACCTTCACGGCGTCCCCCTTGCCGTCGCCGACGCTCAGCACGCCGACCTCCGTGCCGGCCTTCGCCGAGTGCGGCACGGGGTCGCCCTTCTTCTCCGTCAGGTGCAACCTCACCGTGAGGCCCGCCCAGCCGGCCGCGGCGACGTCCTCGGTGGCGACGACCGGCGTCGTGCCGCCGAGACCGTCGTCGACCCGGCCGACCACGTCACCCTTCTTGACGATGGTCTTGGACGTCAGCGCGTCCTGTCCGGCCTCGATGAGCTTCCGCACGACGCCGGTGACCTCGTCGATGTTGGCGACGCCGTTCTTGCCGTACTGGCCGAGGGCGGCACCGATGATCGTCTGGGTCTCGCCGCCGACCTTCTTCTCCGCGGCGAAGAGGATGTTGCCGCCCGCGGCCGTCGTGGTGCCGGTCTTGATGCCGATGGCGACGGTCGGGACGAGCCCGAAGAAGTTCTTCTGCTTCTCGTCGTTGAGGTCCATGTAGCTGGGCTGGCGGGAGATCTCGTTGAAGACCGGGTCCTTCATCGCGGCGCGGCCGAGCTTCACGAGGTCCTCGGCGGTGGAGACCGTCGTCTTGTCCAGGCCGCTGGGGTCCGTGTAGTGGGTGTTCTTCATCCCCAGCTCCTTGGCGGTCTCGTTCATCTTCGCGACGAACGCGTCCTCGGAGCCGCTCTTGGAGTCCCAGCGGGCCAGCAGCTTGGCGATGTTGTTCGCGGACGGCAGCATGACCGCCTGCAGCGCCTCGTACTGCGTGATGCGCTGCCCCTCGGAGACCCGGACGACGGACTCGTTCTCCGCCTTGCCCGTCTCGTAGTGCTTCTCCGCCGCCGCGTCCACGGGGATCTTCGGGCCGTCCTTGCCCTTCTCCAGCGGGTGGTCGCGCAGGATCACGTAGACCGTCATGACCTTGGCGATGCTCGCGATCGGTACGGGCTTCTGGTCACCCGAGGTGCCGAACGTGCCGATGCCGTTGACGTCCATCGCGGCCTGGCCCTGGCTCGGCCACGGCATGGACGGCTTGCCTCCGTCGAAGGAGACGGACTGCTCCGCGGTGAGCGCGAGGGTGGGCGCCGGCAGCGGACGCACAGCCTGTACGACCGCAAAGACGATCACCAGGAGCAGGACCAGCGGCGTCCAGATCTTGACCCGGCGCACGGCGGTGCGGACGGGGGTCTCCGGCGGCGGCGGGGTGTTGGTCAGCTCGGCGAGCAGGTCGATGGGCGGGCGCGGCGGCAGCGGCTGCTGGGTCGTGCGCTCCACCGGCGCGGGGCCCGGCGCGGGCACCTCGGGCCCGGCGACCGCGGGCTTCCGCCCGGCCCTCGGCGCGTCCTCATCGGTGACCCTGGCCCACGCGGGCGTCCCGGGGCCCGCGGGCTTCGCCGGCCGCGCGGCGGGTCCGTCGAGCGGCTTCAGCGCGACGAACTTGCTGGTCCGCTCGGCGTCACGCTCGCTCTTTGCACCGCCCTTTGCAGAATCGTTCTTGTCGCTCTGGGAGGTCTTCGGGTCCTTGGCACCCTTGGGGTCCTTGGCGTCCTCGGGGTCCTTGGCGCCCTTCGGGCCCTTCGGCTCCTTGTGGTCGCCGATCTTGAGCATGGTCGTCGGCTGGTCGACGGACCTCGGCGGTACGGGGGCCTTGAAGACCGCGGTGGCCTGGTCGACGCCGGAGGTCTTGGGGGCGTCGTCCTCGGCGTCCCCGGCGGGGGCCTTGGCGTCCTCGGCGTCGGAGCCCTCGGCGTCCCGGCCGTCCTTGGCGGGGGCCTGGGCGTCGGACTTGTCCGGGGCCGCGCTCTTGGCCTCGGACTTCGCGTCGGCGTCCGGCTTCGCGCCGGCCTCGGGCTTCGCGTCGGCGTCCGGCTTCGCGTCGGCGTCCGGCTTCTGGTCCGCGTCCGGCTTCGCCGAAGCAGCCGCGGGCTTCTCGGCGGGCTCCGCCTTCGCGTCGGCGACGGGCTCACCGTCGGCCGCGTCATCGGCCGCGTCATCGGACCGGGGCTTCGCCGAAGCTCCGGGCACGTCGTCGGCCCCGTCCTTCGCGGGCGCTTCGGCCGCGTCGTCGTCGCCGGCCACCCACGCCGCCACGGCGTCCCGCAGCCGCGCGTCACCGCCGCCGGCCGGGGTCTCCGGGGTCTCCGCCGAGGCGGCCTTCGGGGACTCCGCGGTTTCGGAGGTTTCCGGGGACTCCGGGTCCTTCGGCGGCTCGGCGGCCTCCGGGGAGTCCTCCGCCCGCTCCTCCCGGCCGGCGACGGCCTTCGTGGAGAAGACCGCCGTGGCCCGGTCCTCCCGCGCCGCGGGAATCTCCCGGCTCACCGCGAGCCGCGGGTCCCGTTCATCCGCTGCCGCTGCCGGCACAGACGCCGCAGTGGGTTTCCCCGACGACTTCCGCTGCTTCGACCTGTCGGGGGTCTCGCCCGCCACCGATGCCTCCTCGTACGCCATGCCGTATGCCGATGCTGAATGCTGACCCTGGACCGGCCCTGCGCCAAATCCGGCCGGACCCCACTGTCCGAACCGTGTACCAGTGTCCTGTGTGAGGGCTTAACCCCCGTGGTAGACGAGAACGACATACCTACTGGTTCCCGTACATCCCACCCACGTGCTCTCGACAGACCAATGTGAGAGGGGTCACCCTGTCATTCATCCACGCGGGGAGGCATGGATGGGCAGGAGCCGCAGAACAATTCCGGAGGAGCTTCTGCTGCTCGCTTTGGACCCGGCCACGGGTACCACAGCGCAGCCGCAGTCGCTCGACCTGGGTCTGGCCGGGGCGCAGCTAGTAGAGCTGGCACTGGCCGGACGGATAGCCCCTGACGGGGATCGTATCGCCGTGGTGATGCCACGGCCGACCGGAGATCCGACTCTGGACTCCGCACTGGAACTGCTGCGCAGGCGCGGCAGCCCGGTCCGGGCCGTCCACTGGATCGGCGGGCCCCGGCTGGGGCTGCGCCAGATTTACCTCTCGCACCTGGAGCGGTGCGGCATGGTGCATGCCGTGGCGGGCCAGATGTGCGGAGTGCTGCCGACGACGCGCTACCAAGCGACGGAGACGGCGATCAGCCGGGACATCAGGGCCCGGCTGGACTCGGCGATCCGCACCGGTGTACCGCCGGACCCGCGGACCGCGGCGCTCGCCGCGCTGGCCCACGCGGTCGGTCTCGGCAAGCATCTCTACCCCGGGAACGAGGGGCGTTCATCGCGCTCCCGCCTCCGGGACCTCATCAGGCACGACCCCATGGGCGGCCTCGTGGCGCACGCCGTGATGGACGTCCAGAACGGCGTGGCGGCTCAGCCGCGCCGCAGCGCCGCACCGGCGGGCCCAGTGGGCCCCGGCGGGCGGCAGCCGACCAGGGCGGCAGCGGATCCCGACCGGATTCCGATGCAGCCGCGCCGCGGGTCCATGGCACGCGCCGTGGCCCACTGAGCACGGCGTGACCGCTCGGCACGGCCGGGCGACCGCCAGGCGTCACCACGCACATCACGCTCATCACGCACCGTTCAGCACCAAGCACCGCTCGCACCGCTCGCACCACCCGCATCAGCGCCGCACCGCAGTCCCCCGGGCCCGGTTCGGGAGCCGCTGAGCCGCGCGGGGCGTGGCGCCGGACCGTCCGTGCGACGGCACCGGCCCCACCTCCGCGCGGCCACACACCCGTTGGTGCCGCAGGGCAGGACCACCGCACCCCCGACATCGGCCTCGATCACGTACATCCACTGTTTCCCAGCGGTGCCGCACACGTTGGTGGCACTCTGCTGAGCAGTAGATACGTAAATTCGAGGCAGGCAAGCCGGAGGTGCACGTCCCGTGGCGTCCAATGTCAATCCCACCGTCAGGCGCCGCCGACTCGGCCAGGAGCTCCGCAGGCTCCGTGAGCTGAAGGGCATGACGGCCGAGGAGGTCGCCGAGCGGCTGCTCGTCTCGCAGTCGAAGATCAGCCGGCTGGAGAACGGCCGCCGTTCGATCAGCCAGCGCGACGTACGCGACCTGTGCGGGGTCTACGAGGTCGACGACCACCGCATCGTCGACTCCCTCATGCAGATGGCCAAGGACTCCCGGCAGCAGGGCTGGTGGCACTCCTTCGGCGACATCCCGTACAGCGTCTACATCGGTCTGGAGACGGACGCCGCGTCCCTGCGCGTGTACGACCCGCAGGTCGTGCCGGGTCTGCTGCAGACCCGGGCGTACGCCGAGGCGCTGATCACCGGCGCGCTCCCGGAGACGACGCCGACCGACATCGAGAAGCGCGTCCAGGTGCGCATGCGCCGCCAGGAGCGCATCTCCGCGCCGGAGAACCCGCTGCGGCTGTGGACCGTCCTCGACGAGTCCGCGCTGCGCCGCGTCGTCGGCTCGCGCCACCTCATGCGCGACCAGCTCGAACACCTCGTGGAGCAGTCCCAGCTGCCGCACGTGACGGTGCAGGTGATCCCCTTCGACATGGGCGCCCACCCCGGCCTCAACGGCCAGTACGCGATCCTGGAGTTCCCCGACGCGGCGGACTCCAGCGTCGTCTACATCGAGGGCGTCACCAGCGACCTGTACCTGGAGAAGGCGAACGACGTGCAGCAGTACAGCGTCATGTACGAGCACCTGCGCGCCCAGGCGCTGAACGTCGACCAGTCACGCCAGCTCATCGCCGACATCGCCAAGGAGTACGCCCGCTGAATCCGGGCCTCCGGCGGTCGTCCCGGCAGAAACCGCGGCAAGGTACACCCTCGCCCGGGCGGGGCGGAAGACCCACCTGGAATATGCCATCCGGTCGAGTGAACGCCCTCTTCACCCGCCGATGTTGGCGAGTAGCGTCATTCACGCCATCGAGCCCGCAGCGAGCAGGCACGTCGGCGCCGACCGCGGTCACGCGGTGGACATCAACTCACCAACTGGGCAACCGGAGCAGACATGGCAATTCAGCGAGGCTCTTCGAGCACGTGGACCAAGTCCTCCCACTCCACCGGAAACGGTGCGTGTGTCGAGGTCAGGTCCCCTGTGGAGACCGGCATCTCCGTGCGGGACTCCAAGGTCGTCGAGGGGCCGGTCCTCGCCTTCCCCGCGGCGTCCTGGAACGCGTTCGTCAGCGAGGTGAGCCGAGGGGCCGCCGAACTCGCGTGACGCGGCGCCGTCCGCGGTCCGCGTCTCCGCACAAGGCAACATCGCATGAGCCCTCTCGACTGGTCCGCCGTCCCGGCCGAGGGGGCTCGGTCCTTGGCCCGCCCGCCGCCGAGCCGGCCGGTCAGCGCAGCCGGTCCACGTAGAGATCGGTTCCCGGCACGGTCGGGACGAACGGCGCGAGCAGTTCGACGCGTCCGAGCCCTGACCCGGCCACCGCCTCCTCCCGCCCCGTGAAGCATGCCTCCCAGCACTCCCGCGGATCGTCCTGGAGGAACCACAGCAGCGTCAGCCGGGTGTCCACGCCCTCCACCTGCTTCACGTACGCCATGCGGTCCCCCGGCAGCGGTGTCGGCCGGAAGACCGTCACCATCGCGGCGGACGAACCGGCCAGGGCGCGCGGCAGGTTCCGCGAGCGCAGCCATGCGAGCAGCTCCGCCCGCCCCGCGGCGTCCTCGGCGTCGATCACTTCGAGGACAAGGCCGCGGTAGGGGTGGTCGAGCGCGTGGACGTCGCGCGGGCCCGCGGCTCCGTCGCGGTAGACGGTCGCCTCGTGGTCCTGGAAGGCGGTGAAGACGTGGCGGCGCTCCCGGTAGACGCGGCCGTCGCGGTTGAGCCGCTTGTTGATGCCGACGGTCCACTTCATGTGGTCGTCGTAGCGCCCCTCCGTCACCCAGTACGTGGAGAGGTAGCACCCGGCGGTGACCGGCTCGGCGACGGCGGACTTCTCGGGGCGCCGCAGGAGCTGGAGGTCCCGGGTGGCCACCCAGCGGCGCCCGGCGTGAATCCAGGGCATGGCCATCGCGCCGGCGTAGTAGTGGTCGTCCTCGTACCAGCGGTTGTACGCGTACTCGTGGCCCGGGTGCGGTTCGACCATGGTGATCAGGGCGTGCCCGGGGCGCACTCCGTAGGGCCCGAGGGCGGCGAGTTCGGCGTAGACGTCACTGCGGGTCTCCTCGGCCATGCCTCTCCCCTGTCTCCCTCTTCCTTCCTCCGGCGCACGCCCATACTCTGACGCCCCGTCAGCGAAACCGCCAGAGCCGGGAGGCGCCCCATGCCGTCGTCGCTCCTTCGGGGAAAGACCGTCGTCGTCTCGGGCGTCGGCGCGGGGCTCGGCCACCGGGTCGCGGCGGCCGTCATCCGCGACGGGGGCAACGCCGTGCTGGGCGCGCGCACGGCGGCGCACCTCGCCAAGACGGCCGCGGAGATCGACCCCGAGGGGGCGCGCACCGCCCATCTGGCCACCGACATCACCGACGAGCGGCAGTGCGACGCCCTGGCGGGGCTGGCCGCCGACCGGTTCGGCGGGATCGACGCGGTCGTGCACGTCGCCGCCTGGGACAGCCACTTCGGCGGGGTTGAGGACGCCGACTTCGACACCTGGCACCGGGTGCTCGACGTGAACCTGCTCGGCACGCTGCGGATGACGCGGGCGTGCCTGCCCGCGCTCAAGGAGCGGCGGGGCGGTTCCGTGGTCTTCATCGGCACGCAGTCCGCGGTCGCGGCGCCCTCGCAGGTGCGGCAGGCCGCGTACGCGGCGTCGAAGGGGGCACTGACCTCGGCCATGTACTCCCTGGCGCGCGAGCTCGGGCCGCACCGCATCCGGGTCAACACCGTGCTCCCGGGGTGGATGTGGGGCCCGCCGGTGGAGGCGTACGTCCAGTACACCGCGGCGACCGAGGGCGTGCAGGAGGCGGAGGTCGTCGACCGCCTGACGTCGCGGATGGCGCTGCCCGAGCTGGCCACGGACGGCGACGTGGCCGATGCCGTGGCCTTCCTCGCCTCGGACCGGGCGCGGGCCATCACGGGGCAGTCCCTGCTGGTCAACGCGGGTGAGCTGATGCGCTGACGCCCCTCGACCACGGCGCCCCTCCGGGGGCGCTTTTTCATGCTCCGGGCACATCCGAGCGAGGTCACGTACATGAACACAGGTCAGCTAACCGAACCATTTTACTCGCTCTTGACCTGTCGCGCGGTTGTCGGGGAGCTGTGGCCGAACCCACGATGAGCGGGCACTTCCGGGGCGTTCATGGTCCCGTCGGCCGGTACCGGCGGAGTGCGAGCCATGCATGCGCAGTTCACCAGGCGGACCCCTGGAGGGCCATATGAACAGTCTCGACTGGGCCGTGCTCATCGGCTACTTCGGCGTGATGGTCGCGATCGGCGTGTGGTCCCACAAGCGGGTCGACAACGTCAGCGACTTCTTCACGGCCGGCGGAAAGATGCCCTGGTGGCTGTCGGGCATCTCGCACCACATGTCCGGCTACAGCGCGGTGATGTTCACCGGCTACGCCGGCATCGCGTACACCTACGGCGTGACGTCCTTCGTCACCTGGTCGTTCCCCATCGCGCTCGGCATCGCCATCGGCGCCCGCCTCTTCGCGCCCCGCATCAACCGGCTGCGCTCACGGCTGCACGTGGCATCGCCGCTCGAATACCTCAAGACCCGCTACAACCTCAAGACCCAGCAGGCCCTCGCCTGGTCGGGGATGCTGCTCAAGATCGTGGACGTCGGCGCCAAGTGGGCCGCCATCGCGACGCTGCTCTCGGTGTTCACGGGCGCCTCCCTCAACCAGGGCATCCTGATCACCGGCGTCGTCACCGCCATCTACTGCACCATCGGCGGCCTGTGGGCCGACGCGCTGACCGAACTCGGCCAGTTCGTCATCCAGCTCCTGGCCGGAATCGCCATGTTCGTGGCGGTCGTCGCCGAGCTGGGCGAGTTCGGCGGGTTCTTCGGCGTCTGGGACGAACCGGAGCTGGCCGGACACGGAAAGCCGCTGGTCGGCCCGTACGGCACGGTCTTCCTGCTCGCCTTCCTCTTCATCAAGCTCTTCGAGTACAACGGCGGCATGCTCAACCAGGCGCAGCGCTACATGGCGACCGCGAACGCCAAGGAGGCCGCGCGCTCCGCGAAGCTCTCCGCGATCCTCTGGCTGGTCTGGCCCCTCGTCCTCTTCTTCCCCATGTGGATGTCGCCGCTGCTCGTCGACGCCGAGAAGCCCGACGGCTCGGACGCGTACGCGCTGATGACGGAGCAGCTCCTGCCGCACGGCCTGCTCGGCCTGGTCATCGTCGGCTTCTTCTCGCACACCATGGCGATGTGCTCCTCCGACGCCAACGCCATCGCCGCCGTCTTCACCCGTGACGTGGCGCCCGCGTTCTCCGCGCGGGCCCGGGCGTGGAGCGAGCGGAAGGGCCTGATCGCCGCCCGGCTGACCACCGTCGTCTTCCTCGCCCTGTCGATGGCGGTCGCCACACAGGTGAACTCGCCGGCCTTCAAGGACATCATCACCGTCGTCATCAAGTGGGTCGCCGGCCTCATGGGCCCCATCGCGATCCCGATGATGCTGGGCCTGCTGCGCACCTTCCGCAGGTCGGGACCGACCGCGGCCCTCACCGGCTGGGCGGCCGGACTGTTCGCCTTCTACCTGGTCAACTACCCGATCAACGACGCCATCGACGGCGGCGTCGCCCTCCAGTACCAGGTGTCCATCCCGCTGGCGGTCTCGCTGGTCCTCTACATCGTCATCGGTCACGTGAAGCCGGAGGACACCCCGGAGCGGGACGCGCTCATCGAGCGCATCAACACCGACGACGACGGACCGGAAGGCGCCGCGGCGGCCGTCCCCTCGCCCGCCGAGCCGCGGGACGGCGCGGTGGGCACCCCCGTGAAGGACTGATCAGGCGCGGGGGTAGCGGGCGAGCCAGCCGGGGGAGGAGGCCGCGGGGCCGTGCAGAGCGGGGCCCTGGGTCATCTCCATCGCGAAGTCGTCCGCCAGCTCCAGGATCGTCGCCCGGCCCTCCAGCTCCGTGAGCCAGCCGGGCGGCAGCGCCGTCTCCCCGTGCAGCGCGCCGAGCAGGGCCCCGGTGAGCGCGCCCGTCGCCGACGAGGGCCCGCCGTGGTTGACGGCGAGCCGCACCCCGTGGCGGATGTCCTCGCCGACCAGGGCGCAGTACGCCGCGACGGCGAGCGCACCCTCGGCGGCCCCGTCACCGAGCAGCTCCTCCACCCGGGCCGCCGTGGGCATGCCCTGGCGTACGGCGCCCAGGGCGTGCCGCAGGGCGTCCGTGACGGGCTCCCGGCCCGGACGCGAGGCCAGCAGGGCCAGGGCCCGCTGGATCGCCCCGTCCAGGGACTCCCCGCGCGCGAGGCCGTGCAGGATGACGGAGTGGGCGCCCGCCGCCAGGCACGCGGCGGGGTGGCCGTGGGTCTGGGCGGCGCACTCGACGGCGAGCTGGAGCACGAGCTGCGGCTCCCAGCCGACGAGCAGCCCGAAGGGCGCGGACCTGACGGCGGCCTCGGGGCCGCGCTCGCCGGGGTTCTTGGGGGCCTCCAGGGTGCCCATGACGTCGTTGCCGAGGCCGAGGAGGCAGGCGCGGGACGGGCCGCGGCGCGCGTACAGCCACTCCTCGCGGGCCAGCCAGCCGTCCTCCTCGCGCCGCTCGTCCGGGCCCCAGTCGCTCTGCGTCGCGGCCCAGCGGCGGTAGGCGCGGTGCAGGTCCGTCGGCGGGTGCCAGGCCCCGGTGTCGCGCCGCACCTGGGCGCGTATCAGCCCGTCGACCGTGAAGAGGGTGAGCTGGGTGGCGGCGGTGACCGCGCCGCGCCTGCCGTACGCGGGCACGGGGTCGACCAGGCCATCCGCGCCGTGCTCCGCGCGGATGGCGTCCAGGGAGAGCCCGTCGACGGGTGCCCCGAAGGCGTCGCCGACGGCGGCCCCGAGGAGCGTGCCCCGCACCCGGCTGCGGAAGTTCTGCTGCTCGGCGCGGCCCCAGACACCGGTGGCTGCTGCAGTGCCCACCGGGACCTCCCTCCGTGCCTCGACCGGTTGCGACTGCGCAGCACTGTAATCGACTGCGAACGATCGGTTCGGACGTCAAGTGGTATGCGAAGAGTCGCCCTTGAGGCGGCTTTTGGAAGGCGTTCACGGAAGCTTCGCAGATGCGACGGGAAGTGCCCCGTGAACGGACGGTTACCGCACGTTGCCCCCAAAAAGTCTCTGCGGTGTACAACCGAATTCGCGGAACGGGCGTCTGAAGCTGTGTCACACACTTTCCCCACAGGAGGACAAGCACGTGCGCCGCAGTCTCATCACCGCCGTGGCGGTCGCCTCTCTCACCGCCCCGCTCGCCCTGGCCGCCACCGGCAGCGCGTCAGCCGCCCCGCGCGCCGCCAAGGCCCCGGTCGTCGACTTCAACAAGGACGGATACGCAGACCTCGCCATCTCGGCCCCGGGCGCGTACGACAGCGACGTGCCCGGCAGCGTCTCCCTCGTGTACGGCTCGGCGAACGGTCCCGACAAGGCGAACGCCGTCACCATCAGCCGCGCCACGGCCGGGGTGCCCGGCTCCTCCGCGGACGGCGGGCACTTCGGCAACCGGACCGCCGCGGCCGACCTCGACGGTGACGGCTACACCGACCTCGTGGTCACCGGCGGCAAGAAGCCCGTCGTGCTGTGGGGCTCCGCCCAGGGCCTGACCGGTTCGGGCAGCTCCACGCTGGACTCGAACGGCGCCGGCGTCACCGCCGGCGACTTCAACGGCGACGGCAAGGGCGACCTCGTCACGGCCGAGTACCCGGAGCCCGAGGACCCGATGGACAACGACGACGAGGGCATGACCATCGCGTACGGGCCCTTCAAGCGGGACGGCAGGGCCGCGAGCACCCAGCAGGTCGTCACGAGCCAGACCTTCGGCCCCGGCGACTTCGTCGCGGGCGACGTGACGGGCGACGGCGCCGACGACATCGTCACCAGCCACGGCTTCGAGGAGGCGGCGCACAAGAGCCAGCTGTGGAAGGGCGGCAAGAACGGCGTGGCCACCACCTCGCAGAAGCTCGCGCCCTCCCTCGGCGGCGCGGTCGCGGACGTCGACGGCGACGGCTACGGCGACTTCGTCACCCGCGACATCGGCGGCAACTTCGAGGACATGCCGTACCAGAAGGGCACGGTCCTCGTCCGCTACGGCGCGGCGTCCGGCCTCTCGGACCGCACCACGAAGATCACCCAGGACACCGTGGGCGTCCCCGGCGTCGGTGAGGAGGGCGACGAGTTCGGCACCGCCGTCAGCGCGGGCGACGTGAACGGCGACGGTTACGCGGACGTGGCCATCGGCGTCCCCCACGAGGACATCGGCACGACCGCCGACGCCGGCAGCGTCGTCCTCCTCAAGGGCTCCCGCACCGGCCTGACCGGCACCGGCGCGCAGGCCTTCGACCAGTCCAAGGCCGGTGTCCCCGGCGCCTCCGAGAAGGGCGACAAGTTCGGCGGCACCGTCCTGCTCTCGGACACCGGCAAGGACGGCAAGGCCGACCTGACCGTGGGCGCGCCCGGCGAGGACGGCACCTACGCCGACTCCGGCGCGGTCTGGCACCTGCGCGGCACCGCGAACGGCCTGACCACCACCGGCATCGACTCGTTCGGCCCGGCGGCGATCGGCGCCAGGGAAAAGGGCGGCGTGCAGTTCGGCAGCGCGCTGGCGCGCTAGGGCGCGTTGCGAAAGCGGCGTCGTCCGCCCGCCGGACAGGCGGGACTTCCGCCACACGCCCCAGGTGCCGCAGGCAGAGGCTGTCCCGCGTCCCGCCACCCTCCCCGAGGAGCACCGCATGCCCGTCGACCGCGTGCCCGTCCACCGGGACCGGCCGCCCGTGCGGGCCCTTCGCCCCCGCCGGCGCCGCGCGGCCCGGTGGGCGGGCGCGGTGTGCGTGGCGGTCGCGCTGGCCGCGGGCGCCGTCGTCCTCGGCCGTGACACGGGCCGGCCGCCCGAGGGGCCCGCGAAGGCGCACGGCAAGCGGGTCGTCACGGACTTCGACGGGGACGGGCACGCCGACCTCGTCGTCCCCGCCCGGCTCAGCACGGCCGGCGGTGTGCGGCTCGCGGGCTCCGTCTCCGTCGTCCACGGCTCGGCGGCGGGGCCCGACCTGCGCCGCCCGCAGGTCGTCGACCGCGCCGCCGAGGGGCCGCTCGGCGATCTCGCGGCGCGCGAGGAGCAGTTCGGCACCGACGCCGTGGCCCGCGACCTCGACGGTGACGGCTTCACCGACCTCGCGCTCGGCAGGACCGTGCTGTGGGGCTCGCCCCGAGGGCTGCGCACCGGCGGCACGCTCGCCGTCGGCGGGGTCCGGGGCGGCGACTTCGACGGGGACGGCCACGCCGACCTGCTCGCGGCGGACCTGGCCGTCTCGTACGGGCCCTTCGACCGCTCGGGGAAGCCGAGCAGGAAGGGCTCCGCGCCGGAGAGGGCCTGGGGCGACTCCGACGTGCCCCGGACGGTCACCGTCGGCGACCTCACCGGCGACGGCCGCGACGACGTGGTCACCGGCCAGGGCTTCGAGGAGATGCAGTACCGCGGCTACTTCTTCGCGGGAGGCGCGGCGGGGCTCGCCCGCGAGCCGAAGGAGCTGAACACCTACAACGGCACCGGCACCGTGGGCGACGTCGACGGCGACGGGTACGGCGACCTCGTCGTCCGCGAGCTCGGGGCCGTATCGGAGTCCGCGGAGCACGACGAGGGCGAGATCCGCGTCCTGCGCGGCTCGCCGTCGGGCCCGGGGCGCGAGGCGGCCGTGATCGACCAGGAGACCGCGGGCGTTCCCGGCACCGGCGCGGAGGGCGACCAGTTCGGCTCCGCGCTCGCGGCGGGCGACGTCGACGACGACGGGTGGGCGGACGTCGCGGTCGGCGTACCCGGCGAGGACGGCGGCAGGGGCGGCGTGGTCCTGCTCTTCGGCTCACCCACCGGTCTGACCGGCGCGGGCGCGCGCTCCTTCGGCCAGGACACGCCGGGGATGCCGGGCACGGGCGAGCCCGGGGACGGCTTCGGCAGCGCGCTGCTCCTGACCGACATGACCGGCGACCGCCGGCCCGAGCTGGCGGTGGGCGCCCCCGGCGAGGACGGTGCCGCCCCCGACGCGGGCGCCGCATGGGTCCTGAACGGCACGTCCTCCGGGCCGGGGCCCCGCATCGGCCCGCGCCGCGTGGCGTCCTTCGGCCCCGCGGCGCTCGGCGCCCCCGAGCACGGCTCGGACGGCACGGTGATCAAGTGGACGGGCACCCACTTCGGCCGGACCCTGGTCGGCTGACCCGCCGCGCCGCCCGGCCGGGCACGGGCTCTCAGTCCGCCAGTGGCAGCAGCTCCGGCAGGTGGCCGTCCGAGGCGGCGGCGGCCCGCTGCCGCTCCTCGGGCACCTCCCCGTACAGCGTCGTCCGCGGCTTCGCGGGCCGGCCCGCCGCCTCCGCGATGGCCACGAGGTCCTCGATGGACCGGTAGGAGCCGTAACGGGAGCCCGCCATGCGGGAGATGGTCTCCTCCATCAGCGTCCCGCCCAGGTCGTTGGCGCCCGACCTGAGCATCTCGGCGGCGCCCTCCTGCCCCAGCTTCACCCAGCTCGTCTGGATGTTGGGGATGTACGGGTGCAGCAGCACCCGCGCCATGGCCGTCACCGCCCGGTTGTCGCGGGTGGTCGGCCCGGGGCGGGCGATGCCCGCGAGGTAGACGGGCGCGTTGGTGTGGATGAACGGCAGCGTCACGAACTCCGTGAAGCCGTCGACGCCCTTGTCGAGCGCCCTGCGCTGGACGGCCGCCAGCGTGCGGAAGTGGCCGAGCCAGTGCCGCGGCTGGTCCACGTGCCCGTACATCATCGTGGACGAGGACCTGATGCCGAGTTCGTGGGCGGTCTCGATGACCTCGATCCAGGTGGCCGTCGGCAGCTTGCCCTTGGTGAGGACCCAGCGGACCTCGTCGTCGAGGATCTCGGCGGCCGTCCCCGGGATGGAGTCGAGCCCCGCCTCCTTGGCGGCGGTGAGCCATTCCCGTATCGACAGACCGGTCCTGGTCGCGCCGTTGACGACCTCCATCGGCGAGAACGCGTGCACGTGCATGCCCGGCACGCGCTCCTTCACGGCCCGCGCGATGTCGAAGTAGGCGGTGCCCGGCAGGTCGGGGTGGATGCCGCCCTGCATGCACACCTCGACCGCCCCGACGCCCCACGCCTGCTCGGCGCGGTCGGCGACCTGGTCGAGGGAGAGCGTGTAGGCGTCGGCGTCGGTCCTGCGCTGCGCGAAGGCGCAGAAGCGGCAGCCGGTGTAGCAGACGTTGGTGAAGTTGATGTTCCTGGTGACGATGTACGTGACGTCGTCGCCGCTGACCGTCCTGCGGATGTCGTCGGCGACGCCGCAGAGCGCGTCGAGCGCGGGCCCGTCGGCGTGCAGCAGCGCCAGCGCCTCGTCGTCGGTGAGCTTCGTCGGGTCGTCGGCGGCCTGCTTCAGGGCCGCGCGGACGTCGCCGTCGATGCGGGAGGGCACCATGCCGGGCGCCGCGCGCTCCCGCAGCGCATCCCAGTCGCCGTACACCTCGTCGAAGTCGTCGCGCCGGTCGCTGGTGCGCCCCTCCGTGTCGATGGTGCGGTGCAGGTCGGTGCGGCCCGCCGAGGCCACGTACCCCTCGTCGGGCTCCTGCCAGGGGTGGCCCTCGACCACCGCGTCGGGGCGCGCGAGGCCGGTCTCCGGGTCGGCGAGGGCCCGCAGGTGCGGCAGGAGGCGGGGGTCGAGCCACGGCTCGCCGCGCCGCACGAACTCGGGGTAGACGCAGAGCCGTTCGGCCAGTGTGAAGCCGGCCGCCGCGGACCGCTCGGCCAGCTCCGCCACCCGCGGCCAGGGCTTCTCGGGGTTGACGTGGTCGATGGTGACGGGCGAGACGCCGCCCCAGTCGTCGATCCCCGCCCCGATGAGCCGCTCGTACTCGCCCGCGATGAGGTTCGGCGGCGCCTGGATGTTCCCCGAGGGACCCATGATGTGCCGGGCGACGGCGATGGTCGCGACGAGGTCGTCGATCTCCGCGTCGGGCATGCCGCGCATCGCCGTGTCCGGCTTGGCGCGGAAGTTCTGGATGATCAGCTCCTGGACGCCGTGGTACGCCCGCGCCACCCGCCGCAGCGCGAACAGCGAGTCGGCGCGCTCCTCGTACGTCTCGCCGATCCCGATGAGCAGTCCGCTGGTGAACGGCACGGAGGAGCGTCCGGCGTCCTCCAGGACCCGCAGCCGCACGGCGGGCTCCTTGTCGGGCGAGCCGTGGTGCGGCATGCCCGGCTCGCTCCACAGCCGCTCGGCGGTCGTCTCCAGCATCATCCCCATGCTGGGCGCGACCGGCTTGAGCCGCTGGAAGTCCGTCCAGGTCAGGACGCCGGGGTTGAGGTGCGGCAGCAGCCCGGTCTCCTCCAGGATGCGGATGGAGATGGCGCGGACGTACGCGATGGTGTCGTCGTACCCCTCGGCCTCCAGCCACTCGCGGGCCTCCGGCCACCGGTCCTCCGGCTTGTCGCCGAGGGTGATCAGGGCCTCCTTGCAGCCGAGTTCGGCGCCGCGCCGGGCGATGCCGAGGACCTCGTCCGGGGACATGAACATGCCGTGGCCGTCCCTGCGCAGCTTGCCGGGCACGGTCGCGAACGTGCAGTAGTGGCACTTGTCGCGGCAGAGCCGGGTGAGCGGGATGAACACGCTCTTGGAGTACGTGATGACGCCGGGCCGCCCCGCCGCCTCCAGACCCGCGTCCCGCACCCGCGCCGCGGAGGCCGCCAGGTCGCCCAGGTCCTCGCCGCGCGCCTGGAGCAGCACGGCCGCCTCGGTCACGTCGAGCGCGACCCCGTCCCTGGCCCGCCTGAGCGCGCGGCGCATGGCGTTCGCGGTGGGTCGTCCGGCCTCGGGTCGCTGCGCGCTGTTGGTCATGTCCCCGAGCATACGAGCGGCCCCACCTGACACGGACAGGCACTTCCCTCCCTTTTTTCCACCACGTCTCACTCCCGCGGGGTCACGCAGTGCCGCATCCCGTCCAGGGCACGGCGGACCTCCGTCTCCCCGGCCGCGGGCAGCTGCACGATCACCTCGTCGACGCCCAGCTCCGCGTAGTGCGCGAGCTTGCCCGGCTCGGGGGCCACCCCGGTCAGCGCCACGTACAGGTCGTCCGGGTCGCGGCCCGCCTCCGCCCACGTCGTGCGCAGCACCGGCAGCGCCTCGCGCAGCCCGCTGCCGCCGATCGGCATCCAGCCGTCGGCGTACTCCGCGACGTGCGCGAAGAGCCCCGGTCCCGCGGCGCCGCCGACCAGCGTGCGCGGCCCGTACAGCGGTGCCCTGCCCGGCCGCTCGCGCGGCGCCAGGGACGGCTTCGGATGCACCTCGCTGGAGCGCACCGAGCCGAACTCCCCCTCGTACTCCGTGGGCCGGTCCGCCCAGAGCGCCCGCATCAGCGCCAGCCTGTCCCGCACCACGGCCCGCCGCCTCGGCCACGGCACCCCGTGGTCCTCGGCCTCCTCGCGGTTCCAGCCGTAGCCGACGCCGAACGTGACGCGGCCTCCCGAGAGGTGGTCGAGGGTCGCGACCTGCTTGGCCAGGTCGATCGGGTCGTGCTGGGCGACCAGGGCGATGTTGGTGCCGAGCGTGATCCGTTCCGTGACGGCCGCCGCCTGGGCGAGGGCCACGAAGGGACTGAGCATGCGGGCGCACTCGGGCGGCAGCTCACCGCCCGGGTAGACGGTCTCGCGGGGCACGGGGATGTGCGTGTGCTCCGGCACGTAGAGGCCGTCGAAGCCGCGCACCTCCAGCTCACGGCCGAGCCGGGCGGGGCCGATCGTGCCGTCCGTCAGGTACAGCGTGGCCGAGATGCGCACGGGTGCCTCCGGGGGCTTCGGGGGGTGCGGCACGTCCTCGGGCCTTCCTATCCCCGGACGGCCGGTTGGTCCATGGCTGTGGCGTGACGCTCCGGGGCGGGCCGAAGAACCGACACACCGACTGAGTACGTCAATCACCTTCCCTTGCGCCACTGTTCACGGCTCAATACCAGGGTTGCACGCACCACCCGCGTCACCACCGACACCCTGGGGAGCCGCAGCATGTGCCAGGACGCCGTACACCAGCCGCTGAACCGGCGAGGACTGTTCGTGACGGGAGCCGCCGCCGCGCTTACGTTGGGCACCGTGAACTTCGCCAGCGGCGCCGAGCGGCGCGCACCGGCCGACGGCAAGGAGACGAGGACCGTCCGCGGCACGCTGCCGCCGGGCGCCCCCGACTTCGTCTACCTCCCCGTCGAGGTACCGCACGGCGTCAGCGAACTCCGCGTCGCCTACACGTACGAGAGGCCGTCCGTGCCCGCGGGCACCCAGGGCAACGCCCTGGACATCGGCGTCTTCGACGAGCGCGGCACCGGCCTCGGCGGGCGCGGCTTCCGCGGCTGGTCCGGCGGCGCCCGCACGGAGTTCTTCATCCGCGCCGACGACGCCACCCCCGGCTACATCCCGGGCCGCGTCCGCGCCGGCACCTGGCACATCGCCCTCGGCCCGTACACCGTCGCCCCCGGCGGCCTCCCCTACGAGGTGACGATCACGCTCACCTACGGGGCGCCCGGCACCACCCCGAGGCCGGTGTACCCGCCCGAGCGGGCCAGGGGCCGGGGCCGCGCCTGGTACCGGGGCGACTGCCATCTGCACTCCGTCCACTCCGACGGCAGACGCACCCTCGCCGAGGTCGCCGCGGCGGCGCGCGCCGCCGGGCTCGACTTCATCAACAGCTCCGAGCACAACACCCACTCGGCGCACGCCCACTGGGCCGAGCACGCGGGCGACGACCTGCTGATCATGGTCGGCGAGGAGGTCACCACCCGCAACGGCCACGTGGTGGCCCTCGGCACCGACCCCGGCACGTTCATCGACTGGCGCTACCGCGCCCGCGACAACCGCTTCGGCACGTACGCGCGGAAGATCCGCGACGCCGGCGGCCTCGTCGTCCCCGCCCACCCGCACGCCACCTGCGTCGGCTGCAACTGGAAGTTCGGCTTCGGCGAGGCGGACGTGATCGAGGCATGGAACGGCCCGTACACCCCGGACGACGAGGTGGCCCTCGCCGACTGGGACAGTCAACTCGTCGCCTCCGTACGCGGCGGGCGGCCCTGGATTCCCGCGATGGGCAGCAGCGACGCCCACCGGGAGCCCGACCCGGTCGGCGGCCCCCAGACGGTGGTCCTGGCCGACGACTTGACCCGCGAGGCCATCCTCGAAGGGCTGCGCCGCGGGCACGCGTACGTGGCCGAGTCCAAGGACGTCGCCCTCACCTTCACCGCGACGGGCGGCAAGGGCGGGCACGCGGGCATCGGCGAACGCCTCGACGTCGACCGCGACGCCCCGCTGACCGTCCGCCTCGACGTGCGCGGC
Organism: Streptomyces sp. NPDC050703; assembly: GCF_040654435.1. Lineage (NCBI taxonomy): Bacteria > Bacillati > Actinomycetota > Actinomycetes > Kitasatosporales > Streptomycetaceae > Streptomyces > Streptomyces sp. NPDC050703. Next base: position 298,180 of record NZ_JBFAHX010000003.1, on the reverse strand, counting down.
GCCCCCGGCTGCGTCCCCCGCTTCGTCACCGACCAGGGCGTCCTGCACACCGGCCCCGCCCTGCCGGCCTCCGGCGACGGCACGCTGGTCTGGCGGACGACCGCGTCGTACGCGGCGTACGTCCGCGCCGAGGTCCGCCACCCCGCGACGACCCCGGGCCTGCCCGGCCCGCTGGCCGCGTTCACCAACCCGGTGTTCCTGGGCCGCGCCTGACGCCGTCCGGCCGGGGGCGCGCCTCACCCCGGCCAGACGATCGCCTGGGTCTCGCTGTACGCGTGGAGCGCGTACGAACCGACGTCGCGGCCCACGCCGCTCCGCTTGAAGCCGCCGAACGGGGCCTCCATGTTGCGGCCCACCGTGTTGACGCCGACGCCACCCGCCCGCAGGCGGCGGGCGACGCGGAAGGCGCGGGCCACGTCGCCGGAGAAGACGTAGTCGACGAGGCCGTAGTCGCTGTCGTTGGCCAGGGCGACCGCCGCCTCCTCGGCGGACCCGGGGTCCTTCGGGTCGTCGCCGTCGAACGGGACGACGGCGACGACCGGGCCGAAGATCTCCTCGCGGACCACCCGCATGTCGCTGGTGCAGTCCGCGAGGAGCGTCGGGGCGACGTAGAAGCCGCGGCCGGAGCCGGGCCCCGTCGGGCGCTCGCCGCCCGCGGCCACGCGTGCGCCCTCCTTGCGGCCCGACTCGACGTACGCCTCGATCCGCTCGCGGTGCGCCGCCGAGATGACCGGCCCCACGACGGTGCCGCGCTGCCGCGGGTCGCCGACCGGCAGGTGCTCGATGTACGCGGCCAACTTCGCGAGCAGCCGCTCGTACACGGCCCGCTGGGCGATGACGCGGGTCGGGGCGGTGCAGATCTGGCCGCTGTAGAAGGAGAAGGTGGTGCCGATGCCGGCCACCGCCACGTCCAGGTCCGCGTCGTCGAGGACGATCGCCGCGCCCTTGCCGCCCAACTCCATGAGCTGGCGCTTCATCGTGCGCCCGCAGACCTCGCCGATGCGCTGCCCGACGGCGGTCGACCCGGTGAAGCTCACCATGTCGACGTCCGGGGAGCCGACGGCCGCCTCGCCCACGGCGACGTCGGTGCCCGAGACGACGTTGACGACGCCGGGCGGGACGCCCGCCTCCTCCAGGGCCGCCGCCATCCGGTAGACGGAGAGCGGGTCCTGCGGGGCGGGCTTGACCACCACCGTGTTGCCCATGGCGAGCGCGGGCGCGACCTTGCCCGCGGCGTTCGCCCAGGGGTTGTTGTACGAGGTGACGCACGTGACGACGCCGACCGGCTGCCGCACGGCGAGCGCGCCGACGACGGCCGCCTTCCCCATCGGCCCGGCCGCGTTGATCTGCGGCGGCAGGGCGGTCTCCAGCGGTTCGAGCGCGCCCTTCGCGTACCGCTCGAAACGGGCGACGGCCACCGCGACCTGCATACCGCGCGCGGTGGCGGTCGTCGCGCCGGTCTCGGCCTGGGCGAGCCGGGCGGACGCCTCGCTGTCGCGCCGCATGACCGAGGCGGCGCGGGCGAGGAGGGCGGACCGCTCATCGGGAGTGGTGCGGGACCAGCTCGCGAAGGCCTCGCGGGCCGCGGCGGTCGCCGCGTACACCTGCTCCCGGCTCGCCTCGGGCGCGAGGCCGACGACCTCTTCGCTCGCGGGGTCGACGACCTCGTGGTGGCCGTGGTCGGGCTCCACCCACGCACCGCCGATGAACAGCCGCTGCGGGCCGTGGCCACCGCTCACTTGGTGCCCACCGTCCTGGTGTCGCGGCCCGAGCGCAGAATCCTGCCGGGCACGGCTCCGGTGACGACGTCCTCGCGGATGGCCTCGACACCGTTGACCCAGACCGCGCTGACGCCGATGGCCCTGGAGTCCAGGCGGGGGCTTGCGCCCGGCAGGTCGTGGACGAGCGTGGCCTTGCCCGCGTCGATCCGCTCCGGGTCGAAGAGGACCAGGTCGGCGTGGAACCCCTCGACGATCCGGCCGCGCTCGCGCAGCCCGAACAGCCGGGCGGGGTCATCGGTGAGCATCTTGACCGCCTCCTCGAGACCGACCAGCTTCCGGCCGCGCAGGCAGTCACCGATGAACCGGGTCGTGTACGGGGCCCCGCACATGCGGTCCAGGTGCGCCCCCGCGTCCGAGCCGCCGAGCAGCACGTCCTCGTGCCGCCAGGTCTCGGCGCGCAGCGCCCAGGAGTCCGGGTCGTTGTCGGTGGGCATCGGCCAGAGCACGGTGCGCAGCTCGTCGGCGGCGCAGATCTCGACGAGGCACGCGAAGGGCTCCTGCCCGCGCTCGGCCGCGATGTCACCGACGACGCGCCCGGTGAGCCCCTGGTTCCGCTCGCTGTACGTGTCCCCGATGACGTACCGGTCGAAGCGGGCGAGCCGCCGGAAGACGCCCGCCTCCTTGCTGTCCGCGCGCCGCAGCATCTCCGCGCGGACCGCCGGGTCGCGCAGCCGCGCGATCCGCTCGGGCACGGGGAGGCCGAGGACGTCGCCCCAGCCGGGGATGAGGTTGAGGGCGCAGAACGTGCCGAGCGACATGTTCATGGGCGTGAGGATCGGCATCGTGAGGGCGACGACGCGGCCCCCGGCGTCCCTGGCCCGTTCACTGGCCGCGAGCTGGCGCGGCACGCGCTCGGGGACGGCGGCGTCGATGGTCAGCACGTTCCAGTTCAGGGGGCGCCCGGCGGCCACGCTCATCCCGACGAACAGCTCGATCTCCTCGTCGCTGAACTGGTCGAGGCATCCGGTGACGATCGCTTCGAGCTGCGTCCCCTCGTGCTCGGCGACGGCGCGGGAGAGCGCGAGCAGTTCCTCGGGCCCGGCGTGCCGGGAGGCCACGGGCCGCCCGTCGCCGTCGGAGTGCGTAGAGGACTGGGTGGTGGACAGCCCCCAGGCGCCCGCGTCCATCGCCTCGTGCAGCAGCCGCACCATGGCGTCGAGCTGGGCGGGCCCGGGCTGCCCGCCGACAGCGTCCGCGCCCATGACGTACCGCCGCAGGGCGCAGTGCCCGACCATGAACCCCGCGTTGACGGCGACGCGGCCCTCCAGGGCGTCCAGGTACTCCCCGAACGAGCTCCACGTCCAGGGCGCCCCCTCTTCGAGGGCGACCAGCGACATGCCCTCGACCTTCGACATCATCCGCCGCGTGTAGTCGGCGTCCTCGGGCCGCCCCGGGTGCAGTGGCGCCAGCGTGAACCCGCAGTTGCCGCCGGCGACGGTCGTCACGCCGTGGTTGAGCGACGGCGTGGCGTACGGGTCCCAGAAGAGCTGGGCGTCGTAGTGCGTATGCGGATCGACGAACCCGGGCGCGAGCACGAGCCTCCGGGCCTCCTCCGCGGACCGCGCCTCCTCGGCGACGGTCCCCGGCTCGGCGATGACGGCGATCCGCCCGTCCCGCAGCCCGACATCGGCGACATGGGCGGGGGCGCCGGTCCCGTCGACGACGGTCGCGCCCTTGATGAGGTGGTCGAGCATGACGGGACGATCCCTTCCAGGAAGCGGACGACTCGGGTTACGTCTCACCGGTCCGGAGTACGGTGTCGCCGGTCGGCGCCCGGTCTTCCGAACCACTCCAACGCGGCCGGAGCCCTGACAGCCCGTCCGGCGCTTGAGGACGAGCCCGCAGGGCGACAATCAAGCCCGTCCGGCGCTTGAGGACGAGCCCGCAGGGCGACAATCAAGCCCGTCCGGCGCTTGAGGACGAGCCCGCAGGCCGACAATCAAGCCCGTCCGGCGCTTGAGGACGAGCCCGCAGGGCGACGATCAAGCCCGTCCGGCGTTTGAGGACGAGCCCGCAGGGCGATGCGCAGGGACGCAGCCCCGGCCAGGGGAACCAGCCCCGGAGCACGGGGACCAGCCCGTCTGGCGAAGACCCCGGCTTCCGTCCGGGAGAGGAAGCCGGGGAGCATCAACGTTTCACCCCGCCCGGCGGAACCTCGTGGTCCGGTGGACAGGGTCCGTGTCGATCTTCGGGATCACGTGCTCCCCGATCAGCCGGATCGTGTTCTTCGTGTCCTCGGGCGAGATCCCGATCGGCAGCCCGAAGCTGAGCTGGTCGGCCCCCGCCTGCTCCCACCGCTTGCACTGCGTCAGCACCTCGTCCGGGTCACCGCAGATCATCAGCTCCTCGGCGATGAGCAGCTCGATGATCTCCTCGCTGTACGCGGGGAGCAGTTCGGGCCACTCGGGAATGCCCTCGGGCCGCGGGAACGTGTCGTGGTAGCGGAACAGCAGCGACTGGAGGTAGTTGAGGCCGCCGCCGACCGCGATCTCCACGGCCTTGGCGTGCGTCTCCGCGCAGATCGCCGTGGACGTCACCATGACGTTGTCGTTGACGAAGGCGCCGACCGGCTCGGCGTCCCGCACGGCCGTCTTGTACGACTCGACGACCCACTCCATGTCGGACACCTTCTGCACACTGAACCCGAGCACACCGAGCCCCTTCTTCCCCGCCATCGCGTACGAGGAGGGGGACCCGGCGGCGTACCACATCGCCGGGTGCGACGTCCCGTACGGCTTCGGCAGGATCTTGCGCGGCGGCAGGGACCAGTGCTTGCCCCGGAAGCCGGCGTACTCGTCCTGGAGCCACATCTTGGGGAACTCCGCGATCGTCTCCTCCCAGAGTTCCTTGGTGTGGTTCATGTCGGTGACGCCCGGCATGAAGCCGAGGATCTCGTGCGACCCGGCGCCGCGCCCCGAGCCGAACTCGAAGCGCCCCTCGGAGAGGTGGTCCAGCATCGCGACCTTCTCGGCGACCTTGACCGGGTGGTTGACGGGGGCGAGCGGGTTGAAGATGCCGGACCCGAGGTGGATGCGGTCGGTGGCGTGGGCGAGGTATCCGAGGAAGACGTCGTTGGCGGAGAGGTGCGAGTACTCCTCCAGGAAGTGGTGCTCGGAGGCCCAGGCGTACTTGAAGCCCGACTTGTCCGCCTGGATGACGTACTCGGTCTCCTCGATCAACGCCTTGTGCTCGGCTTCGGGGTCGACCTGGGCCCGCGCGGCGGGCACGTATCCCTGTACGAAGAGACCGAATTCCAAGGAGGTTCACCGTCCTCAAGAGGTCCGCTGTGCCGCTTGTCGTGTCCGACGACCCTTTCTGACGGCCCGTCAGATCGTGCTGCGTCGACTGTTCCACCGGGGCCGTGGACCGTCAAGGGCCGACACCCGGCCGGCCTGGCCCGCGCCCCGCCCGGGCCCGCGCCCCGCCCGGGGGCACGCTCAGATGACGCTGACGCCCGCCAGCCAGCCGCCGTCGACGACGAAGGGCTGGCCCGTGATGTACGCGGAGTCGTCGCCGGTCAGGAACAGCGCGAGCGCCGCGACCTCCTCGGGCGCGCCGACCCGCCCGAGCGGCACCAGCTTCTTGTAGAGCCCCGCGACCGCCGCCCTGGCCTCCTCCGGGTCCGCGGTGGGGTCGAGTTGCGCCGGGTTCGTCATGGGGGTGTCGACGGCCCCCGGGCAGACGGCGTTGACGCGGATGTTCCGCCCGGCCAGTTCGAGCGCGGCGACCCTCGTGAGACCGAGGATCGCGTGCTTGGTGGCGGCGTACGCGCCCACGTACGCCATGCCGGTGAGGGCCGTGTAGGAGGCCGTGTTCACGATGGTGCCGCCTCCGGCGGCGGCCATCTCCGGGGCGGCGGTGCGGATGCCGAGGAAGCAGCCGATCTGGTTGACCCGGATGATCTCCTCGAACTCCGCGAGGGGGGTGCTGAGCAGTTCGTTGAAGCGGAGGATGCCGGCGTTGTTGACGAGGCCGTCCACCTTTCCGTAGGTCTCCTTGGTGGTGGTGACGGCTGCCTGCCAGTCGGTCTCCTGTCCGACGTCCAGGTGGATGTAGGTTGCCGCCCCCTTCCCTCGCTCCTCCTGGATCTCCTTAACCAGGGCCTCGCCCTGGTCGTCCAGCACGTCGGCGACGACGACCCTCGCCCCTTCGGCGGCGAAGAGCCGCGCCTCCTGCTCGCCCTGGCCGCGCGCGCCACCGGTGACGATGACCACGCGGCCGTCCAGCTTGCCCATGCCGTGCTCCCTTGTGTCGGGTGGTGTGGGGCGTCAGTCGTCAGCCGTCGGGCGTCAGTCGTCCAGGTGCGGGGCCACTTCTGCGGCGAACGCCGTCATCTGGTCCGTGAGTTCGGTGCGGGTGCGGCTGCGGAAGCGCACCTGGATCTGGTCGACGCCCATCGCGCGGTAGGCGCGCAGGGACTCGGCGAGGACGTCCGGTTTTCCGGTGAGGGTGCGGCGGCCCACGGGCCAGGCGGCTTCGCCGACGTACAGCGGCTCGGTGATCGCGCCGATCATGATCGGCTCGTCGATCTCCGCCTGCGCGCGCAGGCGCCTGAGCCTGTCGATCTGCGCGGGCAGCTCGTCCCTCGGGTCGCCCTGGGGCAGCCAGCCGTCACCGCGGGTCGCGGCCCTGCGGAGGGCCGCGGGTGAGGAACCGCCGATCCACAGGGGGACGCGGGGCTGGGCGGGGCGGGGAAGCTGGCCGAGCCCCTCGAAGTGGAAGCGCTCGCCGTGGTGGGCGGGGTACTCGTCCTGGCCGAGGGCCGCCCGCAGGGCGTCGACGCTCTCGTCGAGGATCGGGCCCCGCTGCTCGAAGTCGACCCCCAGGGCCTCGAACTCCTCCCGTACGTGGCCCGCGCCGACGCCGAGGATGAGGCGGCCGTGACTGAGGTGGTCGAGGGTGGCGTACTGCTTGGCGGTGGCCAGGGGGTGGCGGAGGCCGACGATGGCTACGTGGGCCATGAGGTGGACGGTGTGTGTGATGCCGGCGAGGTAGGCGAGGGTGGAGACGGGGTCGTACCAGACGGTGCTCATGGCTTCGGCGAGGCGGCGCGGGATGGCTACGTGGTCGCATCCCGCGAGGTAGGCGAAGCCGGTGCGGTCCGCTGTGCGGGCGACCTCGGCGAGGTCGTCCGGGCCTGCGGTTCTCTCCCAGGGCTCGGCGTAGAGGGAGCTCTGCGACTGCACGGGCAACTGCATCCCGTACGCGAGCCGCCCTTGCCGGAATCCACCCATGCCCAACGCCACCTTCCGCTCGGTCGGACTGGCGGCCATGGTGGTATCTGACGGTCCATCAGGCAAGGGGTGGAGGGGTAGTGGTGCGGGGGCGCGGCGTGCGGGGACGCGCGGCGTGGGGGCGCGTGGTGCGGGCACGCGTGGCGCGAGGACGCGTGGCGTGGAAACGCGCGGCGCGGGGCGCGGCGCGGGGCGCGGCGCGGGGCGCGGCGCGGGGCGCGGCGCGGTTGGCGGGACTTGGGGCGGGGCCGCGGGGGTATGTGCGTGCTCGCCATCTTGGCCTCGGCGCCCGGTCATGTGCGCGGGGTCACGCGGAATCCCTGTGCTGCGCTCGCGCATA
>NZ_JBFAHX010000003.1:233280-290725 GCF_040654435.1 Streptomyces sp. NPDC050703 | reverse complement strand
CCCCCACGTCCCCTCCGGCCGCCGGGCGCCCGTCCGTCCGCTCCTACTGAGCGGCATCCGCTGCGGCGAACGGGCGGGCGGGTGGGAGACACCCGTCGCGAAGCGGCGGAACAGCAGGAGGGGCCCGGCCGCCCTCCTCCGTGAGCCCAGGAGGGGCTGCGCTCGCGCATACCCCCACGTCCCCTCCGGCCGCCGGGCGCCCGTCCGTCCGCTCCTACTGAGCGGCATCCGCTGCGGCGAACGGGCGGGCGGGTGGGAGACACCCGCCGCGAAGCGGCGGACAACAGCAGGAGGGGCCCGGCCGGGCCGGGGGGACATCCGCCGCGAAGCGGCCGTCAGCAGCAGGAGGGGCCCGGCCAGAGGCCCTCCTCCGTGAGGCCCAGGAGGGCTATCGCGTTGCCGCGCACGATGCGGGAGACCACCTCGGGATCGAGGTGACCCATCTGGGCCTCGCCGACCTCGCGGGACTTCGGCCACGTGGAGTCCGAGTGCGGATAGTCCGTCTCGTACAACACGTTCCCCGCCCCGATGGAATCGAGGTTCCGCAGCCCGAAGGCGTCGTCGAAGAAGCACCCGTAGACATGCGAGGCGAACAGCTCCGACGGCGGCCGGTGGACCTTGTCCGCCACCCCGCCCCAGCCCCGGTTCTCCTCCCACACCACGTCCGCCCGCTCCAGGATGTAGGGAATCCAGCCGATCTGCCCCTCGGCGTACATGATCCGCAGCCCCGGGAACCGCTCGAACTTGCCGCTCATCAGCCAGTCCACCATCGAGAAGCAGCAGTTCGCGAAGGTGATCGTGGAGCCGACCGCCGGCGGCGCGTCCGCCGAGGTGGACGGCATCCTGCTGGACGAGCCGATGTGCATGGCGATGACCGTCCCCGTCTCGTCGCACGCCGCGAGGAAGGGGTCCCACGCGTCGGTGTGGACGGACGGCAGCCCCAGGTGCGGGGGAATCTCGGAGAAGGCGACCGCCCGCACCCCGCGCGCGGCGTTGCGCCGCACCTCGGCGGCGGCCAGCTCGGCGTCCCAGAGGGGGATGAGGGTCAGCGGGACGAGGCGGCCCCGCGCCTCGGGGCCGCACCATTCCTCGACCATCCAGTCGTTGTACGCGCGTACCCCCAGCAGCCCCAGCTCGCGGTCCTTGGCCTCGGTGAAGGTCTGGCCGCAGAAGCGCGGGAAGGTGGGGAAGCAGAGGGCGGACTGGACGTGGTTGACGTCCATGTCGGCGAGGCGTTCGGGCACGCTGAACGATCCCGGCCGCATCTGCTCGTAGGTGATGACCTCCAGCTTGATCTCGTCCCTGTCGTATCCGACCGCCGTGTCGAGCCGGGTCAGCGGGCGGCGCAGGTCCTCGTACACCCACCAGTCCCCGATAGGGCCTTCGTCCCCTTTCTCCCCCATGACCGGAGCGAACTTCCCGCCGAGGAACGTCATTTCTTTCAGGGGCGCGCGGACGACTCGGGGGCCGGTGTCGCGGTACTTCGACGGGAGCCGGTCCCGCCAGACATGCGGAGGTTCGACCGTGTGGTCGTCCACCGAGATGATCTTCGGGAAGGTCTCCGAGCTCTCCATGGTCTCCATACGTCCAAGGTAGCGCGCATCTGACGGCCCGTCAGCAAGTGGGCAGCGGCCCGGCGGTCACCCGTTCGCGGGCCGGAGCCCCGTACCGGAACCGCTACCGGAATCCCCGCCGGAAACGGCGCGTAACCGGCGTCACGGCGGACGACTCCGTGCGAGGACCCTGTGAGAGCCGTCTCCCACGGCTGACGCATCCGCCATGGACAAGGCAAACTGGCGGATGCAGAAACCGAGGTACGGATGAGGCGTGCCCGGCGCGCCGCCTTGGCACGGCCGAGGTGACCGACAACGGCAAGACCGCGGGACGGGCAGCCCGCGACCGGCAGGACTGGGAACGGCAGGGCGGCAGGGGGAGCGATGGTCGATGTACCGCGAGTACCGGAGCAGTGGCGTCCGGCCTCGGGGGACGCCCCCGAGGAGCGGGCCGAGGGGCACCCCGAGGTCCAGGCGTCACGCTTCAGCGTGCTCGGACCGGTGCGCGCATGGCACGGCGAGGAACAGCTTCCGACCGGTTCTCCGCAGCAACGGGCCCTCCTCGCGGCCCTGCTGCTCAGGGAGGGCCGCACGGCCACGGCCTCGGAGCTGATCGACGCCCTCTGGGGCGAGGACCCGCCCTCGCAGGCGCTGGCGGCGGTGCGTACGTATGCCTCGCGGCTCCGCAAGGTGCTGCCCCCCGGCGTTCTCGTCAGCGAATCCGGGGGCTACTCCGTCCAGGTCGCTGACGGCGCCCTCGACCTCGCCGCGGCGGAGGACCTCTGGGCGGCGGCGGAGAAGTTCCGCGGCGCGGGCGACCTCTGCCAGGCCCGGGCCCTGGTCAACCAGGCGCTCGCCCTGTGGCACGGTGAACCCCTGGCCGGTGTGCCGGGGCCCTACGCCGACACGCAGCGCACCCGCCTGGTGGAGTGGCGACTGCAACTGGTCGAGACCCGCCTCGACATGGACCTGGAGCAGGGCTGCCACGCGGAGGCCGTATCGGAACTGACGGCCCTCACGGCCGCCCACCCGCTGCGCGAGCGCCTGCGCGAGCTGCTGATGCTGGCCCTCTACCGCAGCGGCAGGCAGGCCGAGGCCCTCGCCGTCTACGCGGACACGCGCCGCCTCCTCGCCGACGAACTCGGCGTGGACCCGCGGCCGGGCCTCAAGGAGCTCCAGCAGCGCATCCTCCAGGCCGACCCGGCCCTGGCGGAACCGTCCGCGCCCGCCGCCGAACCCGCCGGGGCCGTCGTCCGCCCCGCCCAGCTCCCCGCGACCGTCCCGGACTTCACCGGCCGGGCCTGCTTCGTCGACGAGCTGAGCGACATCCTCTCCTCCGCCGAGGGGCGGGTCATGGCGGTCTCGGCCCTGGCGGGCATCGGCGGCGTCGGCAAGACGACGCTCGCCGTGCACGTCGCGCACGTGGCGCGCACGCACTTCCCCGACGGCCAGCTCTACGTGGACCTCCAGGGCGCGGGCGCACGGGCGGCGGAACCGGAGACGGTCCTCGGCGCCTTCCTGCGCGCCCTCGGCACCCCGGACTCGGCCGTCCCCGACTCCCTGGAGGAGCGCGCGGCCCTGTACCGCTCGGTCCTCGACGGCAGACGGGTCCTCGTCCTCCTGGACAACGCCCGCGACGCGGCCCAGGTACGCCCCCTCCTGCCCGGCATGGAGGGCTGCGCGGCCCTGGTGACGAGCCGCGTCCGCATGGTCGACCTGGCCGGCGCGCACCTCGTCGACCTGGACGTGATGTCCCCCGAGGAGGCCCTGCTCCTGTTCACCCGCATCGTCGGCGAGGAGCGGGTCACCTCCGAGCGCAAGGCCGCCCTCGACACCGTCGCGGCCTGCGGCTTCCTGCCCCTGGCCATCCGTATCGCGGCCTCCCGCCTGGCGGCCCGCCGCACCTGGACGGTCTCGACCCTGGCCGCGAAGCTGGCGGACGAGCGCCGCCGCCTCGACGAACTCCAGGCCGGTGACCTCGCCGTCAAGGCCACCTTCGAACTCGGCTACGGCCAGCTGGAGCCCGCCCAGGCCCGCGCCTTCCGCCTGCTGGGCCTCGCGGACGGCCCCGACCTGTCCCTGGCGGCGGCCGCGGCCATCCTCGACCTCCCGCCCGACGAAGCGGAGGACCTCCTGGAGGCCCTGGTCGACACCTCCCTCATCGAATCCGCCGCTCCCGGCCGCTACCGCTACCACGACCTCGTCCGCCTCTACGCGCGTGCGTGCGCCGAACGCGACGAACAGCCCCCGAGCGAACGCGAGGCGGCGATGTCCCGCCTCCTCGACTTCTACCTGGCCTCGGCGGCCCGGGTCTACGCCATAGAGCGCCCCGGCGACCGCACGGTCGACCACCTGGAGCCCACGCGCCACGCGGGCCAGGACTTCAGCGACGACACGAAGGCCCTGGACTGGCTGCACTCGGAGGCGGCCTGCATCCTGGCCTGCGTCCAGCAGTCCCTGGGCCCGCAGACCCTGCGCCGGGCGGTCGACCTCCTCCTCGCCTCCAAGGACCTGGCGGAGTCCGGCGCGAGCTCCCTCCGCTACGAACTGGCCACGTCCGCCGCCCGGGACGCGGCGGCGGCCCTGGACGACGCACATGCGGAGGGACGGGCCCGGGTGACGCTGGCGCAGGTGCACAACAACGCGGGCCGCTTCGAGGCCGCGCGCCTGGAGGCCGAGACCGCCACCTCCCTGAACCGGCTGGCCGACGATCCGTGGACCGGCAGCAACGCGCCCAACGAACTGGGCATCACCGCGAACTGCCTCAACCGCCCCGAGGCGAGCGAGGTCCACCTCCTGCAAGCCGTCGACGCCTTCCGGAAGGACGGCAACCGGCCGGGCGAGGCCAGCGCCCTGTGCAATCTCTCCCGCGTCCTCGTCGCGGTGGGGCGCACCTCCGCCGCGATCGATCTCGTGCGCCAGGGCATCGCGATCTACGACGACCTCGGCCTCACCTTCCGCCTCGCCAACGCCCGGTACGCCCTCGGGATCGCCCTCAGCCATGCCGGCCACCACTCGGAGGCCATGCACCAGCTCACCGGGGCCCTGCAGATGTTCGTGGAGAACCGGCAGCGTCTGTGGGAGGGTACGACCCATTACCGGATCGCGCAGGTCCACCTGGCGGCCGGGCGGCCCGCCCGGGGGGCACAGCACGCGGAGCAGGCGCTCACCACCGGATTCATCGGCGGTGACTGGATGCGGGCCAACATCCTGACCGTTCTGGGCAGGTCGCTCGACGCCCTGAGCCAGCTCGACCGCGCGCGGGCGTGCTGGCGGGAGGCCCTCACTCTGCACGAGAGGGCGAAGGCCCCCGAAGCCGACGAGGTCCGCAAGCTCCTGCACCCCGTCGCCGCCGCATGACGAGGCGGCTCAGGGCGTTCATCGAACGTTTATGGGCAGCTGCCACTCTTCATGTATCGATCCGCCGCGTCGGGGGACAGACGGGTCGCACTGGGTCCCGCGCATAGAGTGAGCGGCCCTGGAACGCCCGCTCGGCGACCCTCGGGGGAGTTGCCGAGCGAGCGTTCGCCCCAGCCGAAATGCCGACAACAACGGGGGTACCACGATGAGCGACGCCAAGATCAACCAGGACATCACCACCATGGGCGACAGCCACATGCCGGCCCCGCCCAAGGACGGCCAGATCACCACCCAGGGCGACAGCCACATGCCGGTCCCGCCCAAGGACGGCCAGGCCACCACCCAGGGCGACAGCCACATGCCGGCCCCGCCCAAGGACGCCTGAGAACTTCATTCCCGACGGGGGTCGGCCGCGACGGCGCGGAGGGGGAGCCGTCGCGGCCGACGCATGTCCGGGCCCGGCCCCCCGGTTTCCGGGGTGCCACGCCCGAGCAGGCGGCGGAATCGAACATTCAGCCGAGGCGTCGTTAGGCTCACGGGCAGCAAGTGCCCCCCGGCCACAAGGAGTTGCCATGACCCGCACCAAGAAGATACTCGTGACGCTCGCCGTCACGGCCGCCGCCACGGGCGCCGCGGCGTCCCCCGCGCTCGCCGTCGACAGCCACATCCCGTCGCCCCCGCGCGACGGCCTGGCGACCGCACCGCTCGACAGCCACATCCCCGGCCCCGCCCCGCTGGGCGACAGCCACATCCCCGCGCCCACCCCGCTCGGCGACAGCCACATCCCCGCGCCCCCGCAGGACTGACGGCTCTCCGCCCACGCCGCCGCCGGCTCGCACCACACGTACTCGCCGCGCCCCTCCGCCCTTCTCCGGGCGAGGGCGTACCACCCCCACCCGTCGAGCATTCGGAGCACATCCGCACCAGATCCACCCCACGCCCCCTCCGCGTACGAGGCGACGGCGTCCGGCGGCGGCTCCGGCGGGTGCGGATCGGCGTCCCGCGCCCCGCCGACCGCCAGGGCCCCGGCGGCTCCCCCGGCCCGCCCGCCCAGCGGGTCGGGACGCGGTGGTTCGGGTGACATCGCGCGACCGTTGCGGAGTCGGACAAGCGGTTGCCGCCGTGGCCGCCGTTCTCCGTGGCAGAGTCGTCCGCATGGTCACCTCACCACGCGACCGGCACCCACGTCATGCCGCCGCCTGCGCCCTCCTTCTCGGCGCCCTCCTCCTGCCCCTCACCGGCTGCGGTGACGAAGGGCGTCCCGGTTCGGCCGTCGGCACCAGCGACGACGTGCCGCCCAGCAAGCCGTCCAGCGCCGCGGCCTCCCCCGGGGCCTCCCCCGGCGCCCCCGCCAGTGCCGCTCCCGGCGCCTCCCCCTACGTGGAGCCCGGGGTCGTCGACGGAGCCCCGCACCACGGCGAGAACAACGCCTACCGCCGCCCCGGCGAGGTGTCCGCCGCCGACCAGAAGGCCGCCGAGGGCGAGGCCGCCCGGATGCGGCCCGTCCTGAAGTGGCTCTGGGAGCGGAAGAAGTGGGACCCCGACAGCGTGCGTGAAGCCCTCACCGGCCGGCTCGGCCACGAGGTGCGCGAGCAGAACGGCTCGGGCAAGGTCCTCGGCGGCACGCTGGAGGTGCGGGAGATGTACGGGCGGTACGAGGAGAAGCGGTACGTGACCCCGGAGGGCGCCCTCATCGGCCTCTACGTGGGGGACAGCGCGTGCGTCACCGGCTTCGTCCAGGAGGCGAACTTCGAGGCCAGGGCGGGCGGCCGGTTCCCGGAGTCCGGCTGCATGGAACCCCTCACCGGCCACTGAGAGCCCGTGCCGCACCCTCGCCGGAGACACCGCCCGCCCCCGGACGGCCCGAATCTCCGTGGACAACCACCGCCCCGGCGACCAATAGTGCCGCCCATGACCTCTCTCGTGCGCCACCTCACGTTCGACTGCCACGACGCCTACCGCCAGGGCACCTTCTGGGCCGAGGTGCTCGGCGGTTCGATCACCGACGAGGACCGCCCCGGCGCCCCCGAAGCACTGGTCGAGGCGGAGGGGATCGCGCTGCTCTTCGTGGCCGTGCCGGACGCCAAGACCGTCAAGAACCGCGTGCACGTCGACCTCCAGCCGCAGGACCGCACCCGCGACGAGGAGGTGGAGCGGTTGCTCGCGCTCGGGGCCGAGATCCACGACGACCAGCGGCGGCCCGACGGCCGCGGCTGGGTCACCCTCACCGACCCGGAGGGCAACGAGTTCTGCGTGGAGTGCAGTGCCGCCGAGCGCAAGGCCATCACCGAGGCCGCGGGCGCCTGACACCTCAGCGGTCCGCCCGCAGCTCTCCCTTCACCACCTTGCCGCTCGCGTTCCTCGGGAGTTCGGCGACGAACTCGACGCTCCTCGGCACCTTGTAGTTCGCCATCTCCCGCCGCGACCAGGCGATCAGGTCGTCCGCCGTCACCACCGCGCCGGGGCGCCGCACGACGTACGCCCTGCCGACCTCGCCGAGCCTCGCGTCGGGCACGCCGATCACGGCGACGTCCGCCACGTCGGGGTGGAGGCCGAGCATCTGCTCTATCTCGGCGGGGTAGGCGTTGAAGCCGCCGACGACGAACATGTCCTTGATCCGGTCGGTGATGCGGAGGTTGCCCTCCGCGTCGAGGACGCCCACGTCGCCGGTGCGCAGCCAGCCGTCCGGGGTGAGGGCGCGGGCGGTCTCCGCGGGGTCCTCGAAGTAGCCGCGCATGACGTGGTGGCCGCGGACAAGGACCTCCCCGGGGCGGCCGGGCGGAAGCGGCTCGCCCCGGGCGGAGACCACCCGTACCTCCGTGCCGGGGATGGCCCGGCCCGAGGTCCGCGCGATGATGTCGGCCGGGTCGCCGCGGCGGCACATCGTCACGATGCCGCTCGCCTCGGAGAGCCCGTACGCGGTGAGGACCGTGCCCACCCGCAGCTCGCCGCGGAGCCGTTCGACGAGCCGGAGCGGCACGACCGCCGCGCCCGTCACCACGAGCCGCAGCGCGGAGAGGTCGTGCCGGTCGCGTGCCGGGTGGTCGAGGATCGACTGGTGCAGGGTGGGGGGGCCCGGCAGGACGGAGACGCGTTCGGCGGCGATGTTGGCGAGGACGGTGTCCACGCCGAAGACCGGCTGCGGGATCATCGTCGCGCCGCGCGTGAGGCAGGCGATGACGCCGGCCTTGTAGCCGAAGGTGTGGAAGAAGGGGTTCACGATCAGGTAGCGGTCGTCCGCGCGGAGGCCGGCCAGCTCGCTCCAGACGTCGTAGCAGCGCAGGGTCTGGGCGTGGGTGATGACGGCGCCCTTGGGGCGCCCCGTCGTGCCGGAGGTGAAGATGATGTCCGAGGGCGCCGAGCCGTCGACCGACTCCGCTCGGGCGCGGACGGCGGACGCGGCCACCGGGTCGCCGCTCGCCAGGAACTCCTTCCAGGCGCGGAAGCCCTCCGGGGCGTCGTCCGAGAGCACCACCGCCTGCTCCAGGTGGGGCAGGCCGGGCAGGGGTCCCGCTCCCGGCCCCTCTGCCGCCGCGCGGCGCAGGGACGCCACGTACGACGTACCGAGGAAGGTGCCGGTGACGAAGAGGAGCTTCGCTCGGCTGCGGGCCAGGACGTAGGCGGCCTCGGCGCCCTTGAAGCGGGTGTTGAGCGGTACGAGGACGCCGCCCGCCGAGACCGCGCCGAGCGCGGAGACGATCCAGTCGAGGGTGTTCGGGGCCCAGACGGCGACGCGGTCGCCGGGCTCGACGCCGTTCGCGAGGCAGGCCGCCGCGGCCCGTTCCACGCGGGCGCCCAGCTCGCCGTACGAGACGCGGGTGCGGCCCTCGACGACCGCCTCCCGGTCGCCGTGCCGCTCGGCGGCGGCCCGTACAAGGCCCGGGACGCTGCCCCACTCCAGGTCGCCGCGCATCGCAAGCCTCCCTGTCCCCCGAGCTCCCGCGCGCTTCCGAGCACTTCCGAGCGAGGAACGCACCGTTACTGACTACCCGTCAGATTAGCGCTAGCCTGACGCACTGTCAGCAGACGGGACGGATCTCGCGGAGGTGCCGCCGCCCATGGCCTCACTCAAGGACGCCGCAGCGATAGCGGGGATCGGCCGGACCCCCTTCGCCAAACGCCTGGCGGAACCCGAGAAGACGCTGGCCTGCCGCGCGATCCTCGCCGCGCTCGACGACGCGGGCATCGCCCCCTCCGAGGTCGACGGCTTCGCCTCGTACACGATGGAGGAGACCGACGAGGTCGAGGTCGCCAAGGCCATCGGCGCGGGTGACGTCACCTTCTTCAGCAAGGTCGGCTACGGCGGCGGCGGTTCCTGCGCGACCGTCGCCCACCTCGCCGCCGCGATCGCCACCGGCCAGGCGAGCGTCGGCGTGGCGTGGCGTTCCCGCAAGCGCGGCAGCGGCCCCCGCCCCTGGACGAACACCGCCGTCCAGCTCCCGACCCCCGCCCAGTGGACGCGGCCCTTCGGCCTGCTGCGCCCCGCCGACGAGATCGCGATGCTGACGCGCCGCTACATGCACGAGTACGGCGTGACCCGCGACCACCTCTTCAACGTCGCCCTCGCCTGCCGCAACCGGGCCAACCAGAACCCGGCAGCGACGATGTACGAGCGCCCGCTGACCCGCGACATGTACATGAACTCGCGGTGGATCAGCGAACCGCTCTGCCTCTTCGACAACTGCCTGGAGACCGACGGGGCGCTGGCCTGCGTCGTCGTCTCCGCCGAGCGGGCGCGCGACTGCCGCACCAGGCCCGTGTACGTCCACTCGGCCGCACAGGGCCTGCCCGCGCAGCACCACGGAATGGTCAACTACTGGAACGACGACCCGCTCTCCGGGCCCGCCTGGACGGCCGCCCGCCAGCTCTGGAAGCAGGCGGACTTCGGCCCGCAGGACGTGGACGTCGCCCAGATCTACGACGCGTTCACCCCGCTCGTCCCGCTCTCCCTCGAAGGCTACGGCTTCTGCGGCCGCGGCGAGGGCGGCGCCTTCACCGAGGGCGGCGCCCTGGAGAGCGGTGGCCGCCTCCCCCTCAACACGAGCGGCGGCGGCCTCAGCGAGGCCTACGTCCACGGCTTCAACCTCATCACCGAGGGGGTGCGGCAACTGCGCGGCACGAGCACCGCCCAGGTCCCCGGGGCATCCACGTGCCTGGTGACGGCAGGGGAGGGGGTCCCCACGTCAGCCCTGCTGCTACGGGCCCCGTAAGGGGCTCGGGGAACGGCGCGAGCAACGCAATCAAACCCGCACCCGGGAGAGGCGAGAACATGGCAGACGAGACACCGCCACCAGAGCCCCTGCTGCGCCCCACGATCGACGAGGACGGCGCCCCGTTCTGGGACTACGCCGCCCGGGGCGAACTCCGCGTCCAGGCCTGCGCGGCCTGCGCCGAGCTCCGCTGGCCGCCCAGGCCCTGCTGTCCCCACTGCCGGTCCTTCGACACCGCGTGGCGGAGGATGAGCGGCCGCGGCCGCATCTGGTCGTACGTCTTCCCGCACCCTCCCCTGCTCCCCGCCTACGCCGCGCAGGCCCCGTACAACGCGGTCCTCGTCGAGCTGGCCGAGGCTCCCCGCGTCCGCCTGGCCGGCAACCTCGTCGCCGCCGCCGACGCCCCGCTGAACTCCGTCGCCCCCGAGCGGCTGCGCGTCGGCGTGAAGGTGCAGGTCGTCTTCGCCGACGTGGACGGGATCACGGTGCCGCGCTGGACGCTGGAGCGGCCGTGACGGGGGGCGCGCTGCACATCGGCGTGGACGCCGGGACGGGGGTGGCCGTGCTGACCCTCGACCGCCCGGAGCGGCACAACGCGATCGACCTGGAGACGGCGGAACAGCTCACGCACGCGTGGCGGACGTTCCGCTCCGACGACTCCGTGCGGGCGGTGGTGGTGACCGGCGCGGGCGACCGGGCCTTCTGCACGGGGATCGACCGCTCGGTGGAGGTGCCGCAGCCCGCCTCCCCGTACACGGTGGACGATCCGCTCGCCGCGATCGGCCCGAAGGCGAACGACCTCTGGAAGCCGGTGATCGCCGCGGTCAACGGCATGGCGTGCGGCGGCGCGTTCTACCTCCTGGGCGAGGCGGAGTTCCTGGTCGCCTCCGAGGACGCGACGTTCTTCGACCCGCACACCACGTACGGCATGGTCAGCGCGTACGAGTCGATGTACATGGCGCGGCGCGTGCCGTACGGGGAGGCCGCGCGGATGGCGCTGATGGGGACCGCCGAGCGGATCTCGGCGCGGCGGGCGTACGAGGTGGGTCTCGTCTCGGAGGTCACCCCGCCGGGGGGAGCGCTCGCGGCGGCCGTGCGCGCCGCCGAGACCATCGCCTCCTGCCCCACGGAGGCGGTGCAGGGCACGGTCCGGTCGCTGTGGACGACGAGGGAGTCCTCCCTGGCCGCCTCGCTCGCCCAGGCACCGCACCTGGTCACCCTGGGCAACGCGCCACCGGAGCGGCAGGCGGAGCTGTTCGCGGGACGGCGGCCGGGCGGGGACCACCGGGTGCGGTGAGCTGCCCGCCCGCGGGGCACGTCAGGACCGCCCGGCGCCCCCGCCGGCCGCCGTCCCCGTGCCCCGCTCCGCGTCCAGCGCGTAGACACAGCGGTCCTTGCTGCACGCGTACACCACGCCGTCCCTGACGAGGGGCGCACCCGTGATCTCGCCGCCCGTGGCCAGCTTCCAGCGGAGGCGGCCGTCGTCGGCCTTCAGGGTGTAGAGGAGGTGGTCGGTGGAGCCGAAGTGGATGCGGCGGTCGGCGACCACGGGGGCGCCGACGACTTCGCCGCCCGCCTGGAAGCGCCACTTCGGGGTGCCGGTCACCGCGTCCAGGGTGTAGAGCCCCTTGCCGCTGCCCACGTGCACGTGGCCGTCGGCGACGAGGACCGGCTCGACGGAGGAGCGGGCCTCCGTGGCGATGCGCCACCGGTCGCGTCCGTCGGTGGCGTCGAGGGCGTACACCGTGCCGAGGTAGTCGGCGAGGTAGACGCCGCCGCCGGTGACGGCGGGCCCGGGGGCGAAGGCGGGCGGGCAGAGGAAGGCCGCGGGCGCCTCGAAGTGCCAGCGCACGTGCCCGGCGGCCACGTCGATGGCGAGGACCCGGGTGCCGGCGGACACGTACACGTAGCCGTCCTGCGCCTGGGTGACGCGGACCGGCACACCGCCGCAGGACGCGGCGTCGCCCACGGGGTAGGACCAGCGCTCCTCGCCGGTCCTGGCCTCCAGGGCGCGCAACCTGGCGTCCTTCCAGACGTACACCGTGCCGTCGAAGACGGCGGGCCCGGCCTCCGGCGTCTCGAAGTCGGTCTGGGCGCCGGTGATCTCCCAGAGCTTCTCGCCGTTGGCGGCCTCCCATGCCTGGACGCCGCCGCCCCGGGTGCCGGTGACGACGGTGCCGCGGGCGGCCTGGAGCGAGTACACCCAGGCGTCGGTCGGCAGCCGCCACAGGTCGGAGCCCTCGGTGCCGTCGAGGGCGTAGAGCGTGGGGCCGTCGGAGGCGTGGATGCGGCCGTCGGCGACCGCCATGGACCAGGCGACGTCCCGCGTCTTGAAGCTGCGGCGGCCCGTGCCGACGTCGAGGGCGTGCACCTCGAAGGAGGTGACGTAGACGAGGTTCCCCGCGACGGCGGGCGTGCCCCAGACGTCGTTGGACATGCGGAAGCGCCACGGCCGCCACGACGTGCCCGCCGCGTCGGGCGCGGGGGCGGGTGCGGGCACGGCGGGCGCGACGCCGTTCGCCGCCGCCTTGGCCCCCGAGGTCCGCGTCCAGGAGGCGGCGAGCCCGGAGTCACCCGGTCCGATGGAGGAGCGGGAGGCGACCCGCGGCCCGGGGCCGATCGGCACCCTTGCGCCGGGGAGCCGCACGGGGCCGCCGTCCGGCGAGGGCGCGGCCGGCGGCCGGGCCGGCGCGGGCGGCGGCTGCTGCGGGGGCGGCGGCGCGATGACGGAGGCGTGGGGTGCGGCGCTGCGTCCCGCGGCGGCCGGGACCCTGGCGGGCGGCCTGCCGCCCCTGCGGGCCTCGATCAGCTCGACGGCCCGCTCGGGCAGCCAGGCGGACGCGGTGCCGCTGTCGTCGTTGCCCGCGCTCTCGGAGGCGAAGAGGTGCGGGGCGAGCTGCGCCTGGAGGTCGGCGGGTGACGGCCGCCTCGTGGCGTCCATCTGCATGCAGGACTCGATCAGCGGACGGAGGTCGTCCGGGAGTCCTTCCAGGTCGGGGCCCTCACGGAGGAGCATGAAGACCGTCTCGACGGGGTTGGCGCCGTGGAAGGGCGCGTGGCCGGTCGCGGCGAAGACGAGGGTCGAGCCGAGCGAGAAGACGTCGCTGGCCCCGGTGACGCTGCGGGAGTCCTTGGCCTGCTCGGGCGACATGTACGCGGGCGTGCCGACGGCGACGTTGGTCATGGTCAGGCGGGTGTTGGAGACGCCGGACGCGATGCCGAAGTCGATGACGCGCGGCCCGTCCTCGACGACGAGGACGTTGGACGGCTTGAGGTCGCGGTGGACGAGTCCGGCCCCGTGGATGGACTCCAGGGCCTCGGCCACGCCCGCCGCGAGCCACCGCACCGCCTGGGTGGGCAGCGGCCCGTGTTCATTCACTATCTCTTCGAGCGAGGGCGCGGGCACGTACGCCGTGGCGAGCCAGGGCACGGCGGCGCGCGGATCGGCGTCCACGACGGCGGCCGTGTAGAAACCGGACACCGCGCGCGCGGCCTCGACCTCGCGCGTGAAGCGGACGCGGAACAGCTGGTCCTCGGCGAGCTCGGTCCGCACCGTCTTGATCGCCACGCGTCGGCCCGACGCGGAGCGCGCCAGATAGACCAGGCCCATGCCACCGGCGCCCAGCCTGCCGAGGACCTCGAACGGGCCGATCCGCCTCGGATCGTGCTGCGTCAGCTGATCCACCACTTGCCCTGCCACCTCCCCGTACGCGGCCGCCGAAGCGGGCAGCCCCGTGCAGCGTCTCACCACCGAGCCTCTCCGGCGGCACGCACCCTGATTCTTCCTGTCCGAGGCGGCCGTGGCGAACCCGGGGCGCGATCGGGGTGTCTCGGGACAAACCATGCCGGGGGCCGCCCCGGGCGGGCGCGGTCAGTCCTGGAGGACCGCGAAGACCGCCCCCTGGTTGTCCCTGATCACCGCCATGCGACCGTACGGGATGTCGGTGGGCGGCATGAGCGCGCGACCGCCGAGCCGGGTGGCCGTCGCGGTCGTGGCGTCGGCGTCGGCGACGGTGAAGTAGACGAGGAAGTGCGGAGGCATCTCGGGGGTGCTGTAGCCGTCGGCGGACCGTGCGCCGACGGCGTCGGCGGCGGGGAAGAGCTGGCGCCCGCCGACGGCCGTGTCGGGGCCCGGCTCGGCCCCGGCGGGCGACCAGGTGCGGAAGGCGACGCCGTCCAGGTCGAGGTCGTGGCCCCGGTAGCCGAAGACGCCCTCGTAGAAGGGGTCGACCCGGTCCTTGTCGCGGGAGTACACCTCGGTCCAGCAGAACGCGCCCGGCGCCTGTGTCAGGCCGAAGCCGCGGTGCGTGCCGGCCTGCCAGAGCCCGAAGACGGCGCCCTCGGGGTCGGCGGCGAGCCCCATCGTCCCGAAGGGCCCCACGGTCATGGCCTCCGTGACCATGGAGCCGCCCGCCGCCTTGATCCGCCCGGCGAGCGCGGCGGCGTCGGGGGTGGCGAGGTAGACCGTCCATACGGTGGGCATGCGGCCGTCGGCCTTGGGCGCGAGGGCGGCGACGGCCCGTCCGCCGAGGGACGCCTGGGCGTAGTGGCCGTACTCCGGCCCCGCGCCCTCGTCGAAGGTCCACCCGAACAGCTCTCCGTAGAACCGCTTGCCGCCCTCGACGTCGGGGAGCATCGCGTCGGCCCAGCAGGGCACGCCCTCCCCGTACTCGTCCCCCGTGTCACGCTCCGCGTAGTCCATGTCGGCCAAGCTAGCGGCGGTCCGGCGAACGCGCAGCACAGCAATTCGAACATCTGCCCAATTCCTACGGGACCCGCCCCGCGCCCCGCTCACGCGCCCCAACCCCATTTGCACTCGGCCGAATCGCGCTCCGATCACCCCTCGGTAAGCTGACGGCATGACAGGACAGGTACGGACCGTCGACGGCCGCGTGGCCGGTCGGCGCGGTCAGGCGACGCGCCAGAAGCTGCTCGACTGCCTCGGCGACATGCTCAGCTCCTCGCCCTACCGGGACGTCAAAGTCATCGACGTCGCCCGGAAGGCGGGGACTTCACCCGCGACCTTCTACCAGTACTTCCCGGACGTCGAGGGCGCCGTACTGGAGATCGCGGAGCAAATGGCCGCGGAGGGCGCCGAATTGACCCGGCTGCTCGAAGGCAGGTCGTGGGTCGGCAAGGCGGGCTGGCAGACCTCCCAGGAGCTGGTCGACGGCTTCATGGAGTTCTGGCGCAAGAACGACGCGATCCTCCGGGTCGTCGACCTGGGCGCCGCCGAGGGCGACAAGCGCTTCTACAAGATCCGGATGAAGATCCTCAACTCGGTCAACAACTCCCTTACGGACACCGTCAAGGAGCTCCAGGCCAAGGGCAAGGTCGACAAGGACATCAGCCCCGCCGCCATGGCGGGCTCCATCGTCGCGATGCTCGCCGCCGTCGCCTCGCACCAGCGCGGCTTCCAGACCTGGGGCGTCAAGCAGGCGGAGCTCAAGCCGAACCTCGCGACGCTCGTGCATCTGGGCGTGACGGGGAAGAAGCCGACCAAGTAGCCCGGCACGCGCCTCGGCACGCCGGACCTGCCCGGCCTGCTCATGACCGGCCCTCGCGGGCCCGGCCCGCACCCCTCGCCCGCGCCCACCCCTCCCTTCCTGTCATCCCGGCGGCGGATCACCCAGGTGATCCGCCGTCGTGGTTTCCGCGCCTCCCCGCCCCCGGGCCGCGGTTCAGCGGGCGCGCCGCTCCAGGCGGAACAGCCGGATCTCCCGGTCCACCCGCGCCTGGTACGCCGCGTAGGGCGGCCAGAACGCCAGCGCGGCCTCCCAGGCCGCGGCCCGCTCCTCCCCCGCCAGCAGCCGCGCGCGCACCGCGATGTCCTCGCCGCGCCAGTTGATCTCCGCGTCCGGGTGGGCCAGGAGGTTCGCCGTCCACGCGGGGTGGCGGGGGCGCCCGAAGTTGGACCCGACGAGGACCCAGCCGCCGGACGCCTCGTCGGGCATGCAGGCCAGCGGCGTACGCCTCGGCAGTCCGCTTCTCGCGCCGCGCGCGGTCAGGATCACGCCGGGCAGCATCTGGGCGCTGAGCAGCACTTTCCCGCGCGTGAGGCGGTGCACGGCGCGGTCGAGCGCGGGGACGAAGCGGGGCGCGACCCTCGCGAAGGCCCGGGTCGACGACACCTTCCGCACCAGACGGACCCCCGGCGGCATCAGCGGACCTCCCCCGCCGCGGGGGCGCCTCCAGGACCGGCCGCCGCCCCCGCGAAGAGCCCGGCCCGCTCGGCCGCACGGGCCCGCAGCCGGTGCACGGGGCCGAAGAGGAGTTCGTCCCCGGCGGCCCGCTTGAAGTACAGGTGCGCGTCGTGCTCCCAGGTGAAGCCGGTCCCGCCGTGCAGCTGCACGGCCTCGGACGCGGCGGCCCGCAGCGCTTCGAGCCCCTGCGCGAGGGCGAGGCCGCCGGACCGCTCGGCCGCCCCCGCGCCGCTCCCCGCGGCCTCGGCGCCGGCGGCCCAGGCCGCGTAGTAGGCGGCCGAGCGGGCCGCCTGCACCTGTACGTACACGTCGGCCAGGCGGTGCTTGACCGCCTGGAAGGACCCGATCGGCCGGCCGAACTGCTCACGCCGCCGCACGTGCTCCAGGGTCCGCTCCAGGGCACGGTCCGCGGCCCCCACGGCCTCCGCGGCGAGGACGGTGGCGGCCACGTCCCCGACGTCCGCGAGCGCGGCGGGCACACGGGAGGCGTCGTCCGGGCCGAGCAGTTCCGCCGCCACGTCCCGCAGTTCGACCCTCGCGGGGGCGCGGGTCTCGTCGAGCGCCGTCTGCCGCGTCCGCACCATGCCGCGCGCCCCCTGCCGTACGAGGAAGAGGAGCGTACGGGAACGGGCGAAGCCGCCGGTGTGCGCGGCCACCACCAGGAGGTCCGCGCTGTGCCCGTCGAGCACCTGCCCGGCCTGCCCGTACAGCCGCCACGCCCCGGTCCCGGTACCGGTCCCGGTCCCGCTGTCGGGCCTCGCCTGGACGCCGCCCGCGCGTCCGCCGCCCGCCCAGTCGCCGCCGCCGTCCCCGACGAGGCCGAGCGCCGTGGCGAGCCCGGCCCCCGGGACGGCCAGGGCCGCGGTCAGCCCGCCGGCCGCGACGCGCGGCAGGATCTCGGCGCGCTGCTCCTCGGTGCCGAGCGCGAGGACCAGCGGGGCGGCGAGGACGGCGGTGGCGAGGAGCGGGGAGGGGGCGAGGGCGCGGCCCAGCTCCTCACAGCCGAGCGCCAGCTCCGTGGCGGTGCAGCCGACGCCCCCGTACGCCTCGGGGAGCGCGAGCCCCGGCAGGCCCAGCCGTGCGGCGAGGGCGGACCACAGGGCGGGGTCGTGACCCGCGGGGGTGCGCACCGCGGCCTTGACGTCGTCGGGGCCGCAGCGTTTGGCGAGCAGTTCGCGAAGGGTGCGGCGGATCTCGTCCTGTTCCGCGCTGAAGGCGGCGTCCATCGGCAGACTCCTCCCCCCGGACCCGTGGACGGGACCGGATCTGACGGGGCGTCATGGTAGGCCCGCCCCCGCCATATGCACAGGGCGGTGACGCGGGGCGGGGCCTGCCCGCACCCCCGGATCTGATGTACCGTCAGATCCATGTCTCCCGCCACCCGCTCCACGCCCCGCAAGGTCGCCGCGGTCGGGGTCGCCCTCGCGGACTGCGGCCGGGTCGACGCGGCCACGCCCTACGCCCTGCACGCCCAGGCGGCCCGCCGCGCGCTCGCCGACTCCGGGCTCGGCAGGGACGTGATCGACGGCATCGCCTCGGCGGGCCTCGGCACGCTGGCCCCGGTCGAGGTCGCCGAGTACCTCGGGCTCAGGCCCCGCTGGGTGGACTCCACCTCGGTCGGCGGCGCCACCTGGGAGGTCATGGCCGCGCACGCGGCGGAGGCGATAGCGGCGGGGCGGGCCGACGCGGTCCTGCTCGTGTACGGGTCGACCGCGCGCGCGGACATCAGGGCGGGGCGGCGCACCTCGAACCTCTCCTACGGCGCGCGCGGACCGCTCCAGTTCGAGGCTCCCTACGGGCACTCGCTGATCGCCAAGTACGCGATGGCCGCGCGCCGCCACATGCACGAGTACGGCACGACCCTCGAACAGCTCGCCTCCGTCGCCGTCCAGGCCCGGGCCAACGCGGCGGCCAACCCCGACGCGATGTACCGCGCGCCGGTCACGGTGGACGACGTACTCGCGGGCCCGATGATCGCGGACCCCTTCACCAGACTGCACTGCTGCATACGTTCCGACGGCGGCTGCGCGGTCCTCCTCGCCGCCGAGGAGTACGTGGCCGACTGCGCGTCGCGGCCGGTCTGGGTCCTCGGCGCGGGCGAGCACGTCTCGCACGCGGCGATGTCGGAGTGGGACGACTTCACGGTCTCCCCCGCGGCGGTCAGCGGGCGTCTCGCCTTCGAACGGGCGGGGGTGCGGCCCGCCGACATCGACCTCGCGGAGATCTACGACGCCTTCACCTACATGACGCTGGTGACGCTCGAAGACCTCGGCTTCTGCGGCAAGGGCGAGGGCGGCGCCTACGTCGAGAGGGGCCGGCTGCTGCGGGACGGCGCGCTCCCGACCAACACCGACGGCGGCGGCCTCTCGGCCCAGCATCCCGGGATGCGGGGCCTGTTCCTGCTGGTGGAGGCGGTACGGCAACTGCGCGGCCAGGCGGGCCCACGGCAGGTCCACCGCCCGGACGGCACCCTGCCGGAACTGGCCGTGGCCTCGGGCACGGGCGGATGGTTCTGCTCGTCGGGGACGGTGGTGCTGGGACGGGGCTGAGTGTGGGCCTCGGGCGGTGCGGGGGGCCTGGGAGGCCGGGGGGGGTGTCAGGCATGGCTGCCGCGGGGCATGGCATGGCTGCTGGGGGGCACGGCTGTCGGGCGGGCGGTGGTGTCGGGGCGTGCGGTCCGCCGAGGCCCGGCGGGACACAATCGGCGCATGACGACTTCCGAGCCGGGCCGCGCCGCCCCCACCGCGTTCCAGAAGCTGCTGAGGGCCCAGCGGGTCTGGGACGTCGACCTGCCGGCCTTCGATCCGGCCGGGGCTCCCGCCGCCCCGCTGCCCCTCTTCCACCAGTGGTTCGCCGAGGCGGTGGCCGCCGGGCAGACCGAGCCGCACACCATGGCTCTGGCGACCGTGGCCGAGGACGGCGGCCCCGACGTGCGGACCGTGATGCTGCACGACGCCGACGGCCGCGGCTGGCACTTCGCCTCGCACGCGAGCAGCGCCAAGGGCCGCCAGCTCGCCGTCCGCCCGGAGGCCGCCCTGCACTTCTACTGGCCCGCGCAGGGCCGGCAGATCCGGATCAGGGGCCGCGTCACGACCGCCCCGCACGCCGAGGGCC
The DNA here is from genome assembly GCF_040654435.1 of Streptomyces sp. NPDC050703. NCBI lineage: Bacteria > Bacillati > Actinomycetota > Actinomycetes > Kitasatosporales > Streptomycetaceae > Streptomyces > Streptomyces sp. NPDC050703. The sequence goes on along the minus strand of NZ_JBFAHX010000003.1, from coordinate 271,285 downwards.
TGGCCGATCTGCACGCCCGGTCGACGGGCGCACTCGCCGCGGCGCTCGTCGGCCGCCAGAGCGACGTACTCGACTCGTACGCGGAGTTGGAGCGCTCGTCGGACGCGGCCTGGGAGCGTGCGCGGGCCGAGCCCGGCGCCGACTCGCCGACTTGGACGCCGTACGTCCTCGACCCCGTGGAGGCCGAGTTCTTCCAGGGTGACGCCCGCCGCAGGCACGTCCGGCTCCGGTACCGCAGGCCCGCGGCGGGCGGGGCCTGGACCCGGGAGCTGCTCTGGCCGTGACGGGCCCGTGCCGCCGCCCGCGCCGGCAGCGGCACCGGCACCGCCACCGGCACCCGCTCGCTCAGCGGGCGAAGTCGAGCTGGACGAAGTCCCGTACGGGCCGGTAGCCGAGCCGCTGGTAGAGGCCGTTGCTCGTGGGGTTGGCGAGGTCGGTGAAGAGCAGGACCTCCGCCGCGCCCGCGTCGAGGGCGGCGCGGGACACCGCGGCCGTCACGGCGCCCCCGTAGCCACGGCCGCGCAGGTCGGCCGGGGTGTAGACGGGGGCGACACGGACCTGGCCCGCGGTGCGGCGGGTGACGCCGGCCATGGCGACCGGGGTGCCGTCGGGGGCCTCCCAGAGGGTCACGCCCCCATAGGCGATACGGGACTCCGCCCACTCCTCGGCGGCCATGGCGGGGCGCTCGCCGACCGCCTCGGCGAACTCGTCGTGCCAGCGCGCGAGCAGGGCCCGGTCGGCACCGGTGGCGACACGCGCGGCCCCGGGCGGGGCGGGCTCGGGCGGGGTGAGCGTGCCGAGCCGGTACAGGCGCTGCCGCACGACGACGCTCGCGCCGGTTCCGGTCCGCTTCTCCCAGGCCCTGGCGAAGATCTCCGCCGTGGCGTGGTCGGCGGCGACGCCGGGCAGACCGGGGCCGGCCTCGGCGAGCTGCCCGGCCAGGGCGAGGGCGGCCTCGGGCGCCTCGGGGCCGAGGGCGTCCAGCGGACCGAGGAGCACCCGGTGGGGCGGGGTCCGCACGAAGGCTCCCCGGACGGTGCCGTCGGCCCCGGCGTACGTACCGAAGAGGGGTGCCCCGTCCCCGTACACCCGGAGCCCGCGCACGCGAAGGGTGTCGGTCACGCTCAGCAGGGCGGTGTGCAGGGCGGGTTCGGAGCGCAGGAACGCGCCCGCGTCGGCGAGGAAGACGCCGAGATCACCGGTCAGACGCCAGGCGGCGGGGGCGCGCGGGTCGGTCGTCACGGGGCGGGTGCGGGGGCCAGGGGTCCGCGTGCGGGGGCCGGCCGTCGGGGGCAGCTCGGGGTTCGCGGTCGGTGCCGGGTTCAGGGCCGGTCCAGGGTCCAGGGCCGGTCCAGGGTCCAGGGCGGGGTCAGGGTCCAGGGCGGGGTCAGGGTTCGCGACGAGCCCGGGACTGGGGGCGGGGCCAGGGCTCGGGAACGGGTCAGGGCTCGTGACGAGCCCTGGGCTCGGGGAGGGGACGGGGCTCGGGGAGGGTTCGGTGGTGGGGTCCATGCGCCATGATCTCCTTCGCGCGCGCACCGGCGCCCGCGAATTTCCCCGCACGGCGCCGGGGCCAGCGGCGGGCGGCCCCGAGCCGTGGGGTCAGTCCGCCGCCGGCCGGAACACCGCGACCGCCACGCCTTCCGCCGCCTCCCGGAACGTCACCTCCAGCGGCATCCCGATCCGCAGCGCGCCCTCCTCGCAGCCGACGACCTCCGTCATCATGCGCGGGCCCTCGGCGAGGTCGACGACGGCGGCGGTGTAGGGGACGCGGTCGCCGAAGGGAGGCAGATCGTTGCGGTGCACCACCGACCAGGTGTAGAGCGTGGCCAGGCCGCTCGCCCGCTCCCAGGTGACGTCGTCGCTCCAGCAGCGGGGACAGAACTCGCGCGGGTAGTGATGCGCCGCCCCGCACGCCCCGCAGCGGCGGATCAGCAGCGTGCCCGTGGCCGCCGCGTCCCAGTAGGGGCGGGTGGCGGCGTCGGGCTCCGGGAGGTCGAAGCGCGGCGTCGCGCGCGGGTCCCCGGCCATCAGAAGAGCCCGAGCGCGTGGTCGAGGGACCAGGTCTGCCAGGACATCGCGAAGAGGGCGACGAGCGAGATCAGCGCCATCATGGCGTTCTGCCCCTGCTCGGCCCAGTCGTGGATCATGAGGACGAGGTACATGACGTTGAGGAGCAGCCCGCCGACCAGGGCGACCGGGGTCAGGAATCCGGCGATCAGGCCGAGGCCGAGGGCGAGTTCCGCGTAGACGACGACGTACGCCATGACCCTGGGGCGCGGTGCGACGACCGTGTCGAAGCCGCCGCGGACCGCCGCCCACCGGTGCTTCGCTGCCACGTCCGACGCCCACGCGATCCCCGTACCCCGCTCGAACCAGCCTTTCTTGTCCTTGTGGCGCCAGCTCTCCAGCCACCACAGGCCGAGGCCGACGCGGAGGACGGCGAGCCATTCGGCACCGGTGAGCCAGATCGAGTCCATGCGGCTGCCTCTCCCACTGGGCGTGGTCACACGCTTTCTGACGGTACGTCAGTTCAGCGCAACCGGCGGCGGGTACGCAAGGGGCGTACGGCCGGCGCACTCGTGATCGATTCGCAACCGGTTCCGGACTTGACCGATACCCATCAAGTAGGCGCGCGGTTACTCTCCAGTCATGGCCGACTCGACATACCCGCCAGCCGCCCGTCAGGACCGCCCGGTGTACGTCATCGGCGCCGGGCCAGGAGGTCTCGCCACGGCGGCGGCCCTGGGCGCCCGGGGCGTGCGCGTGGTCGTCCTGGAGAAGGGCGAGCGCGTCGGCGCCTCCTGGCGCGGCCACTACGACCGTCTGCACCTGCACACCACGCGGCGGCTCTCCGCGCTGCCGGGACTGCCGATCCCGCGCGCGTTCGGCCGGTGGGTCTCCCGCGACAACGTCATCCGCTACCTGGAGAAGTACGCCGAGCACCACCGCATCGACGTCGTCACCGGAGTCGAGGCGACCGGGCTCGAACGCACCGCGGACGGCACCGGCTGGCTGCTGCGCGCGACCGGCGGCCGGGAGCTGACCGCCGACGCGGTGGTGGTCGCCACCGGCTACAACCACACGCCCCGCGTCCCCGACTGGCCGGGCCGCGACACGTACTCCGGCGACCTCCTGCACGCCCGCGACTACCGCAACGCCACCCCCTTCACCGGCAAGGACGTCCTGGTCGTCGGCGTCGGCAACACCGGCGCCGAGATAGCCGTCGACCTCGCCGAGGGCGGCGCCGCCCGGGTCCGCGTCGCCGTGCGCACCGCCCCGCACATCGTGCGCCGCTCCACCGCCGGGTGGCCCGCGCAGCTCACGGGCATCATGTGCCGCAGGCTGCCGGCCGCCCTCGTCGACCGGCTCGCCGTGCCGGTCGCGCGGCTCAGCGTCCCCGACCTGTCCCGGTACGGGCTGCCGCGGCCCCGCACCGGCCTCTACTCGCGGGCCAGGCAGGGCGCGATACCGGTGCAGGACGTCGGCCTGATCGACGCCGTGCGCGCGGGGCGCGTCGAGCCGGTCGCCGCCGTACGGTCCTTCGCGGGCGGCGAGGTCACCCTCGCGGACGGCAGCGTGATCACCCCGGACGTCGTCATCGCGGCCACCGGGTACCGCCGCGCCCTCGAAGACCTGGTCGGCCACCTCGTCCCCCTCGACGAGCGCGGACGCCCGGCCGTCCACGGCCGCCGCACCTCCCGGCAGGCACCCGGCCTGTACTTCACCGGCTTCACCAACCCCATCAGCGGCATGCTCCGCGAACTCGCCCTCGACGCGGAGAAGATCGCGAAGTCGATCACCAGAACCCTCGCCAGGGCCGAGGCGAAGGCCGGATCGGCGGCCGGCACGAAGGCCGCGGGTCGCGTTTCGGCCGAGGGCCGTGCCGCAGCCGGGACCGAGCGCCAGTCCCCGGCCGGGGCGGAGACTCCGACCGAGGCCGACACACCGCCCGAGGCCACGGCCGACACACCGCCCGAGGCGGGACGCGAGACACCACCCCAGGCGAGGCGCGAGGCGCCGTCCAGCGCCCGGCGCGAACCGGCAGCCGAGCCCGAAGGCAAGGCGGCAGCCAAAGCCACCACCACGGCCGAGTAGGCCCGCCAGCGGCGGAATAGCCGAGCAGACCCACCCACGGCCGAGCAAGCCCGCCCACGGTGGAAAAGCCGAGCAGGCCCACCCCCACCGCCGAGTATCCAAACAGGCCCCCTCGCAGCCGACCAGGCCCGCCCACGCCCCAGGGGCCACCGCCGCCGAGCGCCACCACGCACCCTGAGGCCACCGCCCCCCAGGCGCCACCACGCACCCCCGAGGCCATCCCGCACCCCAGGCACCCCACGCCCTCCGAGGCCATCCCACACCCTGGGGACCCCACGCCCCCCCCCGAGGCGGCCCGCCCCCGAGGCCACCCCGCCCCCAGGGGTCACCCCACCCCCCAGGGGCCGAATCGCGACCTTGGCGTCGCGCGATTTCTGCGCTTCCGTGGAAGCAGGGCACGCACACCCCACCCGCCCCGCCCCTCCCCGGCCCCGCCGGCCCGCAGTCCTGAACCGAGGCCCGCAGCCCAGGCGCGGGCCCGGGCCCGCGAGTCTTTGCACGCAGCACCATTCCTGACGAAGCGTCAGGTCAGTAACCTGACTAGGCGTCAGTTACTTGCCGTCACACAGGAGCGGGCGGACCGATGCTTGGATCGACTCACGGCACCTTCACCACCGACCCCCGCCGCGCACATGTTGCGGCCTGCGGCGAACTCCCCCGTCACGCCGTCCACGGCACGACCGCCACGGCGGACGACCTGGACGTCAGCGGCCGGCCGCTGCACGCCGACGTGCCCGACCTGGACCGCTTCTTCCGTCCCGAGTCCGTCGCCGTCATCGGCGCCTCGGACACCGAGGGGCGCCCCAACACCGGCATCACCCGGCAGCTCATCGCCTGGGCCGAACGCGTCGGCGCGCGCCTGCACCCCGTGCACCCCACTCGTACGTCCGTCTTCGGCATCACCTGCTTCCCCTCCGTCGCCGACCTGCCCGAGCAGGTCGATCTCGCCGTCCTCCTGGTCGCCGATCCGCTGCCCGTCGTCGAGCAGCTCGCCGAGGAGAAGGTGCGGTTCGCCGTGGCCTTCGCCTCCGGGTTCGCCGAGACCGGCGAGGAGGGCGCCCGCGCCCAGGCCAGGCTCGCCGCCGCCGTCCGGCGCTCGGGCATGCGGCTGCTCGGCCCGAACACCAACCTCAACGCCTTCGAGCACTTCCGCGAGGACCTCGAAGGCCCCGCCATCGCGCTCATCACCCAGTCAGGTCACCAGGGCCGGCCCGTCTTCGCCCTCCAGGAGCTCGGCGTCCGCCTCTCGCACTGGGCGCCCACCGGCAACGAGGCCGACCTGGAGACCTCCGACTTCCTCTCCTACTTCGCCGAACGGCCCGAGGTCGGCGCCATCGCGGCGTACGTCGAGGGTCTCAAGGACGGGCGGGCCTTCCTGCTCGCCGCCGACCGGGCGGCCCGGCGCGGGGTGCCCGTGGTCGCCGTCAAGGTGGGCCGCACCGAGACCGGCGCCCGCACGGCCGCCTCACACACCGGCAAGCTGACCGGTGCCGACGCGGTGGTGGACGCGGCGATGCGGCAGTTCGGCGTGGTCCGCGTCGACGGCCTCGACGAGCTTCAGGACACCGCGGCGCTGCTCGCCAGGGCCCGCCCGCCGCGGGCCGAGGGCGTCGTCGTCTATTCGATCTCGGGCGGCACGGGCGCGCACTTCGCCGACCTGGCGGCGGAGGCGGGCCTGCCGCTGCCCGCGCTCGGCGAGGCCAAGCAGGCGGAGCTGCACCAGTGGATACCGGAGTACCTCGGCGTCGCCAACCCCGTGGACAGCGGCGGGCACCCCGTCGGCGACTGGCGCGGGCGGAAGATCATCGACGCCATCCTCGACGACCCGCAGGTGGGGGTGCTCATCTGCCCCATCACCGGCCCCTTCCCCCCGATGAGCGACCAGCTCGCGCAGGACCTGGTGGACGCGGCGGAGCGGACGGACAAGCTGGTCTGCGTGGTGTGGGGGTCGCCCGTCGGCACCGAGGACGCCTACCGCAAGACCCTGCTCGGCTCCGCGCGCGTCGCGACCTTCCGCACCTTCGCCAACTGCATCACGGCGGTGCGCGCGCATCTGGACCACCACCGCTTCACCGCCCGCTACCGCTCCCCCTTCGACGAGGCGCCGCGCACGCCCTCCCCGTCCTTCCGCAAGGCGCAGGCGCTGATGCGGCCGGGCCAGCAGCTCAGCGAGCACGCGGCGAAGCAGCTGCTGCGCGCGTACGGCATACGCGTACCCCGGGAGCAGTTGGTGACCAGTGCCGCGGCGGCGGTGCGCGCGGCCGGGCTCGTCGGCTATCCGGTCGTCATGAAGGCATCCGGGGCCCAGCTCGCGCACAAGACCGAGCTGGGCCTGGTGAAGGTGGGGCTGACCTCCGCCAGCCAGATACGCGACGCCTACCGGGAGCTGACGGACATCGCCCGCCACGAGGGTGCCGAGCTGGACGGCGTCCTCGTCTGCCAGATGGTCGAGCGGGGCGTCGAGATGGTCGTCGGCGTCACGCACGACGCGCTGTTCGGCCCGACCGTGACGGTCGGTCTCGGCGGTGTGCTCGTCGAGGTCCTGCGGGACACGGCCGTGCGGGTGCCGCCGTTCGGCGACGACCAGGCGCGGGCGATGCTGTCCGAGCTGCGGGGCCGAGCCCTGCTCGACGGGGTCAGGGGCGGGCCGCCGGCCGACGTCGACGCGCTGGTCGAGGTCGTGCAGCGGGTGCAGCGCATGGCCCTCGAACTGGGCGGCGAACTCTCCGAGCTGGACATCAACCCGCTGATGGTGCTGCCCCGCGGACAGGGCGCCGTGGCGCTCGACGCCCTCGCCGTCTGCCGCTGAGGCGCGGCGCGCGCCTCGGCGGCCCCGCACCCCGTCCCGTACGAAACGGAGCCACCCCCACATGACAGCCTCCCCCGACGCCCGCCCCGCAGCTGAATCCGCAGCTGAATCCACACCTGGACCTGAACCTGAGCCTGGACCTGGACCTGGGCCCATCTCCGCACCCGAATCCGGTGATCCCCCTGCTGACTCATTGGTACTCCACACCACTGACAACGGCGTCTCGTGGATCACGCTCAACCGTCCGGACGTGCTGAACGCCGTCACCCGGGACCAGCGCGAACGCCTGGTCGCGCTGCTCGACGAGGCGTCCGGTGATCCCGCGGTGCGGGCCGTGGTGGTCACCGCGACGGGCCGGGGCTTCTGCGCGGGCGCCGACCTGCGGGGCGCGCCCGCGGCGACCGAACGGGTGCCCGGCGACGTGGCGCGCACGATCCGCCGGGGCGCCCAGCGGCTGATCTCGGCGGTCCTCGACTGCGAGAAGCCGGTGATCGCCGCGGTGAACGGCACCGCGGCCGGCATCGGGGCGCACCTGGCGTTCGCCTGCGACCTGGTGCTGGCCGCCGAGAGCGCCCGGTTCATCGAGGTGTTCGTCCGCCGCGGCCTCGTGCCGGACGGCGGCGGCGCCTATCTGCTGCCGCGTCTGGTGGGGCCGCAGCGGGCCAAGGAGCTGATGTTCCTCGGCGACTCGGTGTCCGCCGCGGAGGCGCACCGGATGGGCCTCGTCAACCGCGTCGTACCGGACGACGCGCTGGCGGAGGCGGCGAGGGAGTGGGCGGAGCGCCTGGCCGCGGGGCCGACGCGGGCCCTGGCGCTGACGAAGCAGCTGGTCAACGCCTCCCTGGAGTCGGACAGGGCGACGGCCTTCGCGGCGGAGGCGGCCGCCCAGGAGATCAACATGACCACGGCGGACGCGAACGAGGGCGTGGCCTCGTTCGTCGAGCGCCGCGCCCCTTCGTACCGGGGCCGGTAGCGGCGCCCCCTTCCCATCTGACGCCCCGTCAGCTCTAATGGACGACGTGATGGGACATGCGGGGATGGCGGCCACCGCCGTCCGTTACCTCCGGTCGGCCGGGGCCTCCGCCGGCGGGACGGCCGCCGCGGAGCCGCCGGTCGCGGCCGGGAGGTATCCGCGGCTGCGGGCGGTCGGGGACGACGAGCGGGCGCCGGTCGATCCGGCGGAGTTCCGGCGAGTGCTGGGGAACTTCGCCACGGGCATCACGGTGATCACCGCGATGCCGCCGGAGGACGGCCCCGCGGGCTTCGCCTGCCAGTCCTTCGCCTCGCTCTCCCTCGACCCGCCCCTCGTCTCGTTCATGGTGGCGCGTACGTCGACGTCATGGCCGCGCATCGCGCGCGCGGGCGCCTTCTGCGTGAACGTCCTCGGTGCCGGCCAGGCGGACCTCTGCCGCGGCTTCGCGGTGAGCGGCGCCGACAAGTTCGCCGGGGTGGCGTACGACGCGGCGCCCGTGTCCGGGTCGCCGCGCCTGGCCGGGGCGACGGCGTGGATCGACTGCACGATCCAGGCCGTGCACACCGGCGGCGACCACCTCATCGTGGTCGGCAGGGTGGACGCGCTCGGCGCCGTCGACGGAGAGGCGGAGCCGCTCCTCTTCCACCGGGGAGCGTTCGGCCGCCTCACCCGCTGACGGAGGCGGGGACGGTGCCGCCGGGTTCGCGCCGCCGGATCACCAGAGCCATGAGGGCGGCCGCCGCGCACAGCGCCCCGGAGGCGTACCACATCACGTCGTACGAGCCGAAGGTGTCGCGCGCGACGCCGCCGAGGAAGGCGACGAGGGCGGCGCCGATCTGGTGCGAGGCGAGGACCCAGCCGAAGACGATCGCGCTGTCGTCGCCGTACTGCTCGCGGCAGAGGGCGAGCGTGGGCGGGACGGTGGCGACCCAGTCGAGGCCGTAGAAGACGATGAAGAGCAGCATCGGCGGGTGGACGGTCGGCGCGAGCAGGACGGGCAGGAAGAGCAGCGAGACGCCGCGCAGCGCGTAGTAGACGGCGAGGAGGCGCCGCGCGTCGAAGCGGTCGGTGAACCAGCCGGAGGCGATCGTGCCGACGACGTCGAAGACGCCGATCACGGCGAGGAGCGACGCCGCGGCCTGCACGGGCATGTGGGCGTCGTGCGCGGCGGGCACGAAGTGGGTCTGGACCAGGCCGTTCGTCGAGGCGCCACAGATCGCGAAGCTCCCGGCGAGCAGCCAGAAGGGGCCGGTGCGGGCCGCGTCGCGGAGGACGTGCAGCGTGCGCCGGGCGGCTCCCGGGACGGGCGGCGGCTTCGGCACGAACGCGTCGGCCCCATACGGCGTCAGCCCGACATCCGCCGGATGGTCCCGCAGCAGCAGCCATACGAAGGGGACGACGGCCAGAGCCGCGAGCGCGACCGTCACGGCGGCCGGACGCCAGTCGTGCTCTTCCACCACCCAGGAGAGGACGGGAAGGAAGATCAGTTGCCCGGAGGCGGACGCGGCCGTGAGGATGCCGGTGACCAGGCCGCGCCGCGCGGTGAACCAGCGGTTGGTGACGGTGGCGGCGAAGGCGAGCGCCATGGAGCCCGAGCCGAGCCCCACGAGCAGCCCCCAGCACAGGAGCAGCTGCCAGGCGGAGTCCATCCACACGGTGAGGCCGGAGCCGAGGGAGATGACGACCAGGGCCGCCGCGACGACCTTGCGGATGCCGAAGCGGTCCATCAGCGCGGCGGCGAAGGGGGCGGTCAGGCCGTAGAGCGCGAGGTTGACGGAGACCGCGAGGCCGATGGTGCCGCGCGACCAGTCGAACTCCTCGTGCAGCGGGTCGATGAGCAGGCCCGGCAGCGAGCGGAACGCGGCGGCGCCGATGATCGTCACGAACGTGACGGCGGCGACGAACCAGGCGCGGTGGATACGGGGACGGCGGGGCCCGCGGTCCGCGCCGCTCGGCGATGCGGACCGCGCGGGCGGCTCGGTTGTCTGGGTCACGTCAGAAAGCTTCCGGCCACGGACGTTCCGGTTCGAGTGGCCGGAAGGACAGCATTCGCTAGGATCGGGCCATGACCGCCCGGGAAGCACACAGCACTGCGGCACCCCGCCGCCACCGTGTCGTCGTCCTCGCCCTGGACGGCGTGATCCCCTTCGAACTCGGCATCCCGCAGCGGATCTTCGGCCGCGCGCGTGCCCCCGAGGGCGGGAACCTGTACGAGGTCGTGACCTGCGGCGTGCGCGGCCCGGGAGCGGTCCGCACCGACGCCGACTTCGACATCATGGTCACCCACGGCCCCGAGGCGCTCGCCACGGCGGACACGCTCGTGGTCCCCGCCTCCTACGAACTGGGCCCCGTGTACGAGGAAGGCCGGCTGACCGACGAACTGGCCGCCGCCTTCGCCCGTCTCGCCCCGGCCGCACGCCTGGTCGCCATCTGCACGGGCGGCTACGTCCTGGCCGCCGCCGGCTTCCTCGACGGCCGCCCCGCGACCACGCACTGGTCGTCGGCGGACCGCTTCCAGGCACTCTTCCCGCAGGTCGAGGTGGATGCCGATGTGCTGTTCATCGACGACGGCGACGTCCTGACGTCGGCGGGCGTGGCGGCGGGGGTCGACCTCTGCCTCCACCTGGTGCGCCGCGACCACGGCAGCGCGGTGGCCAACGACGTGGCCCGCCGCACGGTCGTGCCGCCCCACCGGGACGGCGGCCAGGCCCAGTACATCCGGCGTCCGGTGCCGGAGCCGCAGCTCGCGACCACCCGGGCGGCGCGCGCCTGGGCGCTGGGCCGCCTCGACCAGCCGCTGCAACTGCGGGACCTGGCCGAGCGGGAGGCGATGTCGGTGCGCACGTTCACGCGCCGGTTCCGCGAGGAGGTCGGGATGAGCCCGGGGCAGTGGCTGACGCAGCAGCGGGTGGAGCGGGCACGGCACCTGCTCGAATCCAGCGACCTCTCCGTGGACCAGGTGGCGCGGGACGCCGGCTTCGGCACGGCGCAGTCGATGCGCCAGCACCTACAGGCCGCGCTCGGCGTCACCCCCACGGCATACCGCCGCACGTTCCGCGACGTCACCGCGGGGTAAGGCGTCTCTGCCGCCCGCGCCCTCCACGTCCCGCGCGCAGGGCCTGGCCTCGCCCAGCACGCCGACCACGGTGAGGGCCACCCCCAGGCCCACCCCCGCCAGGATGGCCGTGGACGGCGGGACGCCGCTCAGCAGGCCCCCGGCAGCACGGCGACGGCGGCCAGGCACACCGACACGGCGAACATCAGCACCATGCTCTGGGTCCGCAGCGCCCCTCCCCCGGCGGCGAAGGCGTTGCCCGTTCCGGCGACGGCCCGCAGCCGGACCGCGACCGGAGGGGACGTGCCGGTATGTCCGCCCGGAGCACGGTACGCACGGCTGCGGAGACCCGAAGCGCCCCGGCGGCCACGCAGGCGATAGCGAGGACGGACATACCGGCGCGGCCCCGCCCCAAGAACCCGACGTGCCGATCCACACCGGCGAAGAACCAACCGGACCCCGGCCGCCGCTCAGAACGTGCCACTCAGGTCGTGCCGCTCAGAACGTGAGAACCGCCCGAGCCACCCGCCCCGCCCCCGCGTCCTCCGCCGCCTTCGCGAAGTCCTCCACCGGATACGTCGACGAAACCAGCTCGTCGAGCAGCAGCCGCCCCTCCCGATACAGCGACGCGTACAGCGCGAAGTCCCGCTGCGGTCGCGCACTCCCGTAACGGCAGCCCAGGATCGACTTGTCCAGGAACAGCGACGAGACCACGAAGGACGCCTCCGCCGTGGCCGCCGGCATGCCGAGAAGGACCGCCTGCCCATGCCGGTCAAGGAGTTCGACCGCCTCCCGCACCAGCGAAACCCGCCCCACACACTCGAAGACGTGGTCCGCCCCACCGGGCAGCACCTCCCGGACCGACGCCGTCGAGGAACAGAAGTCCGTGGCCCCGAACCGCCGCGCCACCGGCTCCTTCCCGGCATCGGTGTCCACCGCCACGATCGTCGACGCCCCCGCGATCCGCGCCCCCTGCACCACGTTCAGCCCGATCCCCCCGGCCCCGATGACGACCACCGAGTCCCCCCGCCCGACCCGCGCCCGGTTCAACACGGCCCCCACCCCCGTGACCACCGCACACCCGATCAGCGCCGCCGACGTCAGCGGAATGTCGTCGGGAACCCGCACCGCCTGCACGGCCCTGACGACTGTGCGCTCGGCGAAGGCGGAGTTGGCCGCGAACTGGTACACCGCCCGCCCGCCCCGCGAGAACGGCCGACCGGGCCGCCCGATCGCCGCACGGCACATGGTCGGCCGCCCCCGCCCGCACTCACCGCAGGTGCCGCAGTTCGCGATGGTGGAGAGCGCCACATGGTCACCGGGGGCGACATGCGTGACCCCCGCGCCCACCGCCGAGACCACCCCGGCCCCCTCGTGCCCGAGCACCACCGGCGACGGAAACGGAATGGTCCCGTCGATCACGGAGAGGTCGCTGTGGCAGAGCCCCGCCGCGGCCACGGCGACCTGGACCTCGCCCGGCCCGGGACCCCGTACCTCCAGGTCGTCCACGACCTCGACGCGCTGACCGTCAAAGAGGACACCCCTCACCACGCACCCCTCACCGAGGCCCCCTGGCCTCTCTCGGCAGACCGAGCACCCGCTCGGCGATGATGTTGCGCTGGACCTCGTCGGAGCCGCCGTAGATGGTGTCGGCGCGGGAGAACAGGAAGAGCCGCTGCGCGGCGTCGAGCCCGTACGGAGAGCCTTCGGACCAGTCACGGGGCCCGACCGCCCCCACGGCCCCCCGCACCTCCACGGCCAGCTCCCCCAACCGCCGGTGCCACCGCCCCCACAACAGCTTGGCGACACTCGGCGCCCCACCCACGGAACCCGCCCCAACCCCCCCACCGGACCCGTCACCCCCACCAGATCCGCCACCCCCACCAGATCCGCCCCCACCGCCCCCCAACGTCCGCAACGCGTTCCACCGCATCACCCGCAGCTCCGCCCACTGCCGCACCAACCGCTCCCGCACCACGGCATCCCCCACCGCCCCCGAGGCCACGGCGTCGCGCACCACCCCCGCCAGTTCCTCCGCGAAGCCGATCTGCTGGGCCAGCGTGGAGACCCCGCGTTCGAAGCCGAGGAGCCCCATGGCGACGGGCCACCCCCGGCCCTCCCCGCCCACGACGTGCGAGGCCCGCGCCCGCGCACCGTCGAAGAAGACCTCGTTGAACTCGCTGGACCCGGTCAGCTGCCGGATGGGCCGCACCTCGATCCGCCCCGGCTGGTCCATCGGCACCAGGAGCAGCGAGAGGCCCCGGTGCCCCGACGACCCCGCCTCCGTACGCGCGAGCACGAAACACCAGTCGGCCTCCCGCGCGAGCGAGGTCCAGATCTTCTGCCCCGTGACGGCGTAGCCGCCCCCGCCGGGCTCCCGTACGGCACGGGTCCGCACCCCCGCCAGGTCGGACCCGGCCTCGGGCTCGCTGTATCCCTGGCACCACAGCACCTCGCCCCGGGCGATCCCGGGCAGGAACTCGTCGCACAGCTCCTGGCCGCCGTGGGCCAGCAGCGTCGGCGCGAGCAGGTTCTCGCCGATGTGCCCGCACCGCCCCGGCGCACGCGCGCGTGCGTACTCCTCGGCCCAGACGACCTGCTGGGTCAGCGTGGCCCGCCGGTTGCCGTACGCGCCGGTGTCCCAGCCGAGGCCGATCCACCCGCCCCGGCCCACCTCCCGCTCCCAGGCCCGCCGCACCGCACCGGCCTCGTCCTCGCGGCCGGGGCCACCGCTGCCGAGCGCCCGGGCGCGGTCACCGGTGAGGTGCTCGGCGAGCCAGGCCCGCGCCTCCGCCCGGAACCGCTCGTCCTCGGGGCCGAACCCGAAGTCCACGGCCGGGCCTAGGCGTTGGGCCGCCGCTGGGCGGCTGCCGCCTCGGCCATGGCCTCCACCCGGGCCAGCAGCGGCATCGGATCGGTGCCGACCGTCCCCGGCAGGAAGTCCGCGATCTTCTCCGGGGTCCAGGGGCCGTCCGCGTACGCGGCGCGCAGCTCACGCGGCTGCGCCCATACGGCGATCTTGGGTCCGGCGACCGTGTAGACCTGACCGGTGATCCTCTCGGCGCGGGCCCGGTCGCTGAGCAGATAGGTGACGAGCGCGGCGACGTCCTCCGGCTCGCCGATCTCCTTGAGCTCCATGGGTACGTTCGCCGACATGCGCGTACGGGCCACGGGGGCCACGGCGTTGGCGGTCACCCCGTACTTGCTGAGCCCCAGTGCCGCGCTGCGGACCAGGGAGATGATCCCCCCTTTGGCCGCGCTGTAGTTGGCCTGGGCGACGGAGCCCTGGTGGTTGCCGCTGGTGAAGCCGATCAGTGTTCCCGAGCCCTGCTTCCGCATGACCGCGGAGGCCGCCCTGAAGACCGTGAACGTGCCCTTCAGATGGGTGGCGACCACCGGGTCCCACTCCTCCTCGGACATGTTGAACAGCATCCGCTCGCGCAGGATGCCGGCCACGCACACCACGCCGTCGACCCGTCCGTACTCGGCGAGCGCCACGTCGACGACGCGCTGTCCGCCCGCCATGGACGAGATGTCGTCGGCGACGGCGACGGCCTCGCCGCCCGCGGCCCTGACCTCCTTGACCACGGCGTCGGCCACCTCGCTCGCCGGATCACCGCCCGCCATGGAGACGCCGTAGTCGTTGACGACCACCCGGGCGCCCTCGGCCGCGGCGGCGAGCGCGACGGCCCTGCCGATGCCGCGCCCCGCGCCGGTCACGGCGACCACCTTGCCTGCCAAGAAGTTCCCCACGCCCGGCCCCTTCCCGCGGTTTCTGACGGACCGTTAGATTTTATGGCCCGTCGGACACGGAAAGACAAGCCCCGGGGAGTACCCATGTCAGACACGGACGCCACCCTTCCCGTCTCGGCCTCCACCACCCCCAAGACCCCACTCGCCCCGTCCGCCCTGCCCGCCGAATTCCACGACCTGGCCGAACGCGTGAACAACTGGGGGCGCTGGGGGCGCGGCGACGAGATCGGCACGCTCAACCTCATCACCGACGAGGTCGTCCGCGCGGCCGCCGCCGAGGTCCGCACGGGCCGCCGCGTCCCGCTCGCCCTGCCCCTCGCGGCGGACGGCGTCCAGACGGGCCTGATCCCGGGCCGCGTGAACCCCCTCCACACGATGGTGCAGATCAACCAGGAGCTCTTCGGTCCCGGCACGGTCGCCACCAGCGACGACGCGGTGACGATGGGGCTCCAGGCGGCCACCCACTGGGACGCGCTCACCCACGCCTCGCACTCCGGGAAGATCTACAACGGCCGCCCCGCGGACACCATCACGGCACACACCCGCGCCCGGTTCAGCGGCATAGAGAAGATCCCGCACGTCGTCTCGCGCGGCGTCCTGCTGGACGTGGCGCGCGCCAAGGGCCTCGACCGGCTGCCCGGCGGCCACGCGGTGACGCCCCAAGACCTCGACGAGGCATCGGAGTTCGGGCGTGTCGAGGTCCGCGCGGGGGACATCGTCCTCGTACGGACGGGGCAGATCCAGGTCTGCCTCGCGGGCGACAAGCACGCGTACGGCCATCCGTCGCCCGGCCTCTCGGTGCGCACGCCCGAGTGGTTCCACGCGCGCGACGTGGCGGCGGTCGCCAACGACACCCTCACGTTCGAGATCTTCCCGCCCGAGATCGAGGACCTGTGGCTGCCCGTGCACGCGCTCGACCTGGTGGAGATGGGGATGATCCAGGGCCAGAACTGGGATCTCGAAAAGTTGTCCACAGCCTGTGCAGAACTTTCACGGTACGCGTTCCTGCTCTCCGCGATGCCCGAACCGTTCGTCGGCGGCACGGGCACGCCCGTCGCCCCGGTGGCCGTGCTGTAGGGACGCCGGGGAACGGCGGCGCGCGGACTCCGCCCCCCGAGTGCGGTGCCGCACGCCGCCTTCCGGCTCGGCGCTTGGCACTCACCCCCGCGTGCGCGAGGGGGCCGACGCCGACTGCGCGACCCGCGTCTCGGCGAGGACTGCCGTGCCCGGCGCCCTCGTCGTCCCCTCGCGGCGAATCGCTGCCCACAAGCGTGATCAATCGGACACGATGCGTCAATACCCGCCGGGCGAGACGGGAATTATGCCCGGTTTGCCCCACCCGCGCACGGGCGCGCGCACCGCGTCACGCGACGGCGCACACGGCGCAGGACCCGCACCGCTCCGGACTCCCCGGACTTCCGGACTTCTGGCCTCCGGGACGCCGCGCGCATGCGATGACGCAGGGTTCAGACGGCCTCGTACGCCGTGTCCACGTCGGCGTCGGCGTCCCCGTAGGACACCCCGTCGAAGGCGACGGCCCGCGCGTCGGGATCGCAGCGGTCCACCTCGCACCAGATGCTCTTGCCCGCGCCCTCGGGCTGCCAGCCCCAGCGGTCGGCGAGGCCGCTCACCAGCTCAAGGCCGCGGCCGTTGGTGTCGTCGCCGTCGGCGTGCCGCTGTCTGGGAGGTCTGGCGCTGGTGTCGGCCACCTCGACGCGGACCGTCCGCGGCGCGTCCTCGGGGACGCCGGGGAGCAGCATGCGCAGGACCGCCGGGCAGCCCGTGTGCACGACCGCGTTGGTGACCAGCTCCGAGATCAGCAGGATCAGCGTCTCGGCCACCGGCTCGTCGGCTTCTATCCCCGAACCCGCGAGCCGTGAGCGGGCCCAGCGCCTGGCCCGTCCCACCTCCGCGGGGTCAGCCCCGACCTCCAGCTGAACATGAAGCACCTGCACCGCTCACACCATCCGAACCGGCGGACACATCGCCTCGCGACTCCACGGGGTCACGGAACGTGATCCCCATCGGAGACAGCATGATTGACGTTCTGTCACCCCAACAAGCGCTTCAGGCATATTCCAGCGCGAAGGAGTACGCGTGCTGCATACTGTGCGACGCGCGCCCCGGGGGGTCGAACAGGCGGGCAGAAAACCCCGCCCCGTGCGGCGAGCGGCGCGCATCGCCGGGTCCGGAGCCGCCACAGGGGCAGCACCGGGATGGCTCAGACTCAGAACCACTCGCATCTGACACAAGGTACCCGAGCCGGACACCGACTCCATGCCGTGACGAGTCACACGTAGGACACAACCCGGTATCAACGCTCCGTAGCGTCACCGTGCGTGGTCAGAGAGCTTCCGCAAGCGCTTCCTCGATGTCGGCCGCGGCGCGTCCGAGTTCCGCGCGCACCCAGGCCCTCTTGAGGTGCAGATGCACCTCCGCCTCCCAGGTGAAGCCCATGCCGCCGTGCACCTGGAGGCAGTCCCTCGCGTTGCGCGTGGCCGCGTCGTCGGCGAGGAGCTTGGCGCCCACAATCTCGGTCTCGTCGCCGGTCACGGCCGCCGCGTACACGGCGGCGCGGGCGGTCTCGGTGCGTACGAACATCTGCGCGCAGAGGTGTTTCACGGCCTGGAACGATCCGATGGGACGCCCGAACTGTTCGCGTCCGCGGGCATGCTCGACCGCCATCTCGCAGGTCCGTCCGGCACTGCCCAGCTGTTCGGCGGCGGTCAGGAGCACCGCCGGCACGGGCGCCCGCGTCCCCGTGCCGGGCACCCGGTGCAGGGGCGTGAGCGGGTCGACGGACCGCAGCGGCACGGCTCCGGTGACGTCCCCCCGTACGGTGTCGGCCTCCTCCAGCCACGGGACGAGCACCCCGTCGACCGCGGTCACCGCCACCGTCCCCTCCGCGGCGCCCGGCACCTCCCCCGCCGCGAGGAACGTCGCCACGGCCGGGCCCGGCAGCAGGGCCCGCCCCGCCTCCTCGAAGGCGAGGGCGGCCTCCGGGAGGCCGAGGCCGACGCCGCCCGCGGCCTCGCCGAGCGCCAGGGCGAAGAACCCCGCCTCGCCGAGCGCGCGCCACAGGCCCCTGTCGAGGCGGCCGGGGGCGGCCACGGCGTCCCGCGGGGAGAACCGCCCCGCGAGGATGGCCCGCGTTCCCTTCCGCAGCGCCTCCTGGTCATCCGTGAGCCGGAAGTCCACGGCTGCCTCACCCGCCCTTCGGGAGGCCGAGGACGCGCTCGGCCACGATGTTCCGCTGGATCTGCGAGGTGCCCGCGGCGATCGTGTACGACAGCGAGGAGAGCCGGTCCGTGGTCCACTCGTGCCCCAGGTCGAGCGCGCCCGCGCCGAGGACGTCCGCGGCGGCGTCGTACAGCTCCTGGCGTGCGTGGGAGTACCGCAGCTTGAAGACCGAGCCGCCCGCTCCCGGCACCCCGCCCGAGCGCCGGGCCTCGCTCACGTTCCACTGCGTGAGCCGCCACAGGGCCGTGAACTCCGCGCTCAGGCGGCCGATCCTGCGCCGCAGCACCGGGTCGTCCCAGCGGCCGTTCGCGCGCGCCTCGCGGGCGAGATCGCCGAGGACGCGGCGGCAGGCCACGACCTCGCCGGCGAAGGCGGCGCCGCGCTCGTGGGAGAGGGTCACCATGGTCACGCGCCAGCCGTCGTCCTCCGCGCCGACGCGGTTCGGTACCGGCACCCGGACCTCGTCGAGGAACACCTCGGCGAACTCCGTGGACCCGGCGAGGGTGCGCAGCGGACGCACGGTGACCCCGGGGGCGTCCATCGGCATGGCGAGCCAGGTGATGCCACGGTGCTTGGGCACGGCCTCGCTCACCGGCCGCGTGCGCACGAGCAGCTCGCACCAGTCGGCGACCTCGGCGTGCGAGGTCCAGACCTTGGACCCGCTCACCACGTAGTGGTCGCCGTCGCGCCACGCGCGCGTGCGCAGCGACGCGAGGTCGCTGCCCGCGCCGGGTTCGCTGAAGCCCTGGCACCACACCTCATCGCCCCGCAGGACGGGCGGCAGCCAGCGCGCCCGCTGTTCGGGCGTGCCCTCGGAGGCGATGGTGGGGCCCGCGTGCAGGAGGCCGACGAAGTTGGCCCCCACGTAGGGGGCGCCGGCCTTCTCGGTCTCCTCCAGGTAGATCAGGTGCTGGGTGGGCGTGGCGCCCCGGCCGCCCGCGTCGACGGGCCAGTGCAGGCCCGCGTACCCGGCGTCGTACAGCCTGCGCTGCCACCCCGTGTCGTACGCCCGCCTGCCGGGCCAGTCGAGCGGGTCGGGGCGCGGCGGCAGGCCCGGGAGGGTGCGCGCGAGCCACTCCGCCAGGTGCGCGCGGAACTCCTCCTCGTCGGTGTACGTGAGGTCCACGGGCCCGCCTACCTGTCCCGGTCCAGGTCGAGCCCCAGCATCCGGATCGCGTTGCCGCGCATGAGCTTGTGGACCGTCTCGTC
This sequence comes from Streptomyces sp. NPDC050703, assembly GCF_040654435.1. Classification (NCBI taxonomy): domain Bacteria; kingdom Bacillati; phylum Actinomycetota; class Actinomycetes; order Kitasatosporales; family Streptomycetaceae; genus Streptomyces; species Streptomyces sp. NPDC050703. Next base: position 252,148 of record NZ_JBFAHX010000003.1, on the reverse strand, counting down.
GTCGAGGCCCTTGACGTGGTCGAGGGCGACCTCCTTGGTGTGCGGGAAGGTCGAGTCCACGTGCGGGTAGTCGGTCTCGAAGGTCGCGTTGTCGCGCCCGACGACGTCGAGCGAGGCCACCCCGTGCTTGTCGCGGAAGAAGCAGCAGAACATCTGCCGGTAGTAGTACGTCGAGGGGGGCTCGGGGACGAGGTCCTTCACGCCGCCCCACGCGCGGTGCTCCTCCCACACGTCGTCGGCGCGCTCCAGGGCGTACGGAATCCAGCCCATCTGCCCCTCGGAGTAGGCGAGCGTGAGCCGCGGGAACCGCACGAGGACGCCGCTGAAAAGGAAGTCCATCATCGACGCCATGGCGTTGTTGAAGGACAGCGCGGCCTGGACGGCGGGCGGGGCGTCGGGGGACGCGGCGGGCATCTGCGACGACGAGCCGATGTGCATGTTGACGACCGTGCCGGTGTCCTGGCAGACGGCGAAGAACGGGTCCCAGTGGCCGCTGTGGATGGACGGAAGGCCCAGGTGCGTCGGGATCTCGGAGAAGGTGACGGCCCGGACGCCGCGGGCGGCGTTGCGCGCGACCTCGGCGACGGCGAGGTCGATGTCCCACAGCGGGATGAGGCAGAGCGGGACGAGGCGGCCGCCGCTGTCGCCGCACCACTCCTCGACCATCCAGTCGTTGTAGGCGCGCACGCAGGCGAGGGCGACCTCCTTGTCGTCGGCCTCGGCGAAGGTCTGGCCGCAGAAGCGGGGGAAGGTCGGGAAGCACAGGGATGCCTCCACGTGGTTGAGGTCCATGTCCTTCAGGCGGGCGGCCGGGTCCCAGCAGCCGCGCCGCATCTCCGCGCGGGTGATGCCCTCAAGGGTCATGTCGTCGCGGTCGAAGCCCACGGCGGCGATGTTGCGCTTGTACGGGAACCTGAGGTCCTCGTAGATCCACCAGTCGGTCGGCGGCCCGTCCGGGTCCATGGTGATCTGGTACTTGCCCCCCACGTAGGCCAGCTCCCCGATGCCGGCCGTCAGTGGCTTGGGGCCGCGGTCGCGGTACCGGGCGGGCAGCCAGGTCTCGAAGAGGTGCGCGGGCTCGATCACGTGGTCGTCGACGCTGACGATCCGAGGAAGCTCGGCCATGGTGTCTCCTCCGGTCATCCGTCCGGGCACTCCGGGGCAATCTGATGGCCCGTCAGAAACCAGGCTAGCCCCGCACCCCTGGACCGACAAGGCGCACAGCCCTACGCTTCCGGCACCATCTGACGCCCCGTCAGCCCAGCCGCCCGGGAGGTCGACGGCATGAGCACCGCGCAGCACGGGACCGCGCACGAGCGGAACGAGACCGCGTACGAGCTGGGCTCCTCCCGCACGCTCTGGGAGCTGGTGGAGCGCCGCGCCGCGCTCACCCCCGACGCACCGGTCCTGATCCAGGCCGCCGACGACCCGGCCGACGACCGCACGCTCACCTTCGGCGCGCTGCGGGACCGCGCCGAGCGCGTCGCCGCCGGGCTGTACGCCAGGGGCGTGCGCCCCGGCACGGTCGTCGCCTGGCAGCTGCCCACCCGCATCGAGACGGCCCTGCTCTCCTTCGCGCTCGCCCGCCTGGGAGCCGTCCAGTCCCCGCTCATCCCCTTCCTCCGCGACCGGGAAGTCGGCTTCGCGCTCCGGGAGTCCGAGGCGGAGCACTTCGCGGTGCCCGGCGTGTGGCGCGGCTTCGACCACACGGAGATGGCGCGCGGGCTCGGCGCGCGGGGCGTCTTCGAGGCGTACGAGGAGCTGCCCGACGCCGATCCGTCCGTGCTGCCCGCCCCGCCCGCGGACGGCACGCGGGTGCGCTGGATCTACTGGACCTCGGGCACGACGTCCGACCCCAAGGGCGTCCTGCACACCGACCGCTCCCTCATCGCCGGCGGCTCCTGCCTGGCCCACGCGCTGCGCCCGAGGGCGACCGACGTGGGCTCGATGGCGTTCCCCTTCGCGCACATCGCGGGCCCCGACTACACGGTGATGCTGCTGCTCTACGGCTTCCCCGCGGTGATGTTCGAGCACTTCGCGCTGCCGGACGCGCTCGCGGGCTACCGGCGGCACGGCGTGACCGTGGCGGGCGGGTCGACGGCCTTCTACTCGATGTTCCTCGCCGAGCAGCGCAGGTTGCCGCCGGGCGAGAAGGTCATCCCCACGCTGCGGCTCCTGGCGGGCGGCGGGGCGCCGAAGCCGCCGGAGATCTACCACGCCGTCGTACGCGAATTGGGGTGCGCGCTGACCCACGGGTACGGCATGACCGAGGTTCCGATGATCACTATGGGCGCCCCCGGCGACACCGCGGAGAACCTGGCGACCACGGAGGGGCGTCCGCCGCCCGGCATGGAGATCCGCATCACCGGCGCCGACGGCCGGAGGCTCGGTCCCGGCGTCGACGGCGAGGTGCGGCTGCGCGGCGAGGCCGTCTGCCAGGGGTATCTGGACCCGGCGCAGGACGCGGCCGCCTTCGACGCCGACGGGTTCCTCGTCACCGGGGACCTCGGCCACCTCACGGAGAGCGGCCACCTGGTGCTCACCGGACGCGCGAAGGACATCATCATCCGCAAGGGGGAGAACATCTCCGCCAAGGAGATCGAGGACCTGCTGCACGGCCACCCCGCCGTCGGCGACGCGGCGGTCGTCGGCCTGCCCGACCCCGAACGCGGGGAACGGGTCTGCGCGGTGGTGGAGCGGCGGCCGGGCGGCGGCGGACTGACACTGGCCGCCGTGACCGCGTATCTGCGCGGGGAGGGCCTCGCGCCCTACAAGCTGCCGGAGCAGCTGGAGGTCGTCGAGGCGCTTCCCCGCAACGAGACGCTGCGCAAAGTGCTCAAGTACAAGCTGAGAGAGCGCTACGCGCGCGTGCCGCCCACTGCGGACCCGTGAACCACCGGCTCACTCGGGGACCGTGAAGTACTGGGCGAAGCCCGTCACGATCTCCTGCTCCGCCACGCGGCCGTCGCCGTCCGCGTCGAGGCCGGCCGCCACGGTGCCCGCGACGTCCTCGGGGACGCCGAGCGCCTTGAGCGCGCGCTCGATCTCGCCCGGGGCCACCGCCCCGTCGCCGTCGCCGTCGGCGATGCCGATCACGGCGTGCAGGAAGGGCCGCGCGATCTCGGCGAACCGCTCCGGGTTGTCCCGCAGCCGCTTCACCGCGCCGCCCACGAACTCGTCCCGCGTGATCCGCTGGTCCCCGTCGCGGTCCGCGATCCCGGCCATGCCCTGCCAGAACGCCTCGGCGCCCAGGTACAGGGCCTGCCCCTTGTCGGACCGCGCCGTCGTCCCGAACTCCTTGCACAGGGCGGCGGCCGCCGTGCTGAAGTCCTCACGGGAGATGTAGTTGTTGCCGTCCTGGTCGAAGGTGGCGAACCGGGCCGCGATCTTACGCTCGTACTCGGCACTGTCCATGGTCTTCGGGCCGCCTCTTTTCCGCGGTTGGGTGCAGTTCAGGGGGTGGGTACCCCGGCAGCAGCGAGCGTACGTCGTCCCGGGGCCCGCGGAGGCGGGAAAGCGTGGCTTGTGGCAGGACCGCCTGAATTCCGGGACGGGTGTGCCCCAGGGGCGATGTGCTGCCCGCTCCGAGAGACTGCGCCAGGAGCGGATCGACGCGTACTGCGCGTACGCGGGCGCGCTGGTCAACTACCGGCGGATTCTGGTGGACCGCTGGTTCAGCAGGGTGGAGGGGCGCGAGGAGCAGGAGGAAGTCCGCTTCCGTTCCCACGAGATGCGCTCCGCGGCGCAGGAGGCGCTTTCCGCGTGCAGTTGCTCTCCGGCGACGAGGAGCTGGTGCGGCTGGCCGAGGAGACGCCGGAGCAGGTCGCCACCGTGCACACGTCCGCCGACCGCGGGGAACTCGCCGAGCGGCGCCGCGTGTCGCGTGACGCCGTCGACCACTTCGTGGCGAGGGCCAAGCGGCACGTGTAGGCCCGCTCACGCGGAGAGCGGTGTCGCCTCCTCGTCGAGGGCCTCGTCCACGTCGGGGAAGACCTCGAAGAGCCTGCGGACGCCGAGGGCCGCCAGGACCCGGTTGACGTGGGAGCCGTCGACGGCGCCCTGGGCCGGGAGTATCAGGCGGAGGCGGCCCCGGCAGGAGCGGATCAGGCGGCGGGTGGCGATCAGCACGCCGACCCCGCTGGAGTCGCAGAACAGCACGTCGGAGAGGTCGAGTACGACGCTGCGACGGCCGTCGGCCACGGCTTGGTGCACGCGCTGGCGCAGGACGGGCGAGGTCAGCAGGTCCATCTCACCGGAGACACGCAGCACGGCCCAGCCGCTCTGCTCGCCCACCGTCACCTTGAGCGTCACGCGCCACGCCTCTCGCTCGCCTGCTCTTCCCTCCGGCCCGAAGTGATCCGGAAGCGGTCCCTACGCTTCGTTCAGCCTCGGCTGCCCAACCGCACCTCCCATGAAACACCAGCATCGCCGGGGCAATATCATCCGGTCCTTCGCGGGGAACGCGCTTTGCCGCAAAGAGAGGTGCGCCGTCAGTGGCGCCGACTACATTCGGGGGAGAGTCCGGACACGGCGAGCGCAAGAGGGGGCCGCATGCCGAAGGACGCGCCGCGGCGCTGGGACCGCAGGATGCAGCAGCGGCTCGCGCACGGGGAGGCAGCCGCGCTCGGCGAGCTGTACGACCGCTTCGCCTCGCTGGTGCACGGCCTCGCACACCGCGTCCTCGACGACGAGAGCGGCGCCGACCGCATCACCCGCGAGGTCTTCGCCCACGTATGGGAGAACCCCGACGCGTACGACCCGAAGCAGGGTCCCCTGCGCTCCTGGCTCGCCACGCTGACGCACGAGCGGGCCGTGCGCAGGCTCCGCCGGACCGAGTCGGCCGCGCTCGCCGAGGGCGAGGGCACGCCGGAGGAGCTGGAGCGCAAGGTCCGCAGGGCCTCCGCCGCGGCCCGCGCGGACTACATCGTGACGGCCATGCCCACACCGCTGCGGGCCGCGCTCGAACTGGCGTACTTCCAGCGGCGTGACTACCGCCAGGCGGCCGCCGACCTCGGCGTCACCGAGGACGAGGCCCGGCGCAGGCTCCGCCTCGGCCTCCAGCTCCTGTCGACGGCCAACGACACGGGCGGCCCGTCCGCCGGCCGCGCCCCCGGCGCCTCACCCGGCGGGACGGCACCGTGACCGGCTCCGGCCTCCCCGAGCCGCAGCCCGGCCGGGCGCCCGCCCCGCTCGTCCTCGACCACCCCGTCCTGAAGTCCCTGCTCGGCGCCTGGGCGCTCGCCGCGTGCTCCCCGGCGGAGGCCGCCGCCGTCGAGGAGCACCTGGGCGAGTGCGGTCCGTGCGCGGAGGAGGCGCTGCGGCTGCGGGACGCCGTCGGCCTGCTCCACGCCGAGGAGAGCCTCGACCTCGATCCCGGCCTGCGCACCCGCGTCCTGGAGAGCTGCCTGGGCCGCCGCCCGCCGCGCATCCCGGTCCCCGGGTGGGCCGTGCCGTACGACGCGGAGAGCGCCCGCCTCGACGCCCTGCTCCGGGACATCGGCGACGCGGATTGGCATGCCCCGGTGCGGCTGCGCTGGTTCGAGGAGGGCGGCCAGGTCAGCCGCAGGACCACCGTGGCCGGGGTCATCGGGCACCTCATCGCCGTGGACGGCCTGGTCGCGGTCGCCCTCGGCCTCGGCGACCCGCTCGGCCCGACGGCCAAGGACCCCCTGCTCCCCGCCGAGCGCACCGAGGCGTACTGGCAGGCGTCGTACTTCCCGCCCACCCGCGCGGTGCGCGGACCCTGGCGGGACCAGACGCACGAGCTGGTGCGCACGGTCTCCTTCGCGGGCGACGGCTCGGGGCGGATGCCCGTGCCGTACGGGACGGTGCCCGAGGGCGCCGAAGGGGCCGGGCGGCGGATCGAGCTGCCGCTGCGGGACGCGCTGGTGGACCGCGCCTTCGAGTGCTGGATTCACGCGGGCGACATCGCCGACGCCGTCGCGTATCCGTACGACCCGCCGTCGCCCCGGCACCTCCACCGCATGATCGACCTTGCCGCGCGGATGCTCCCCGGCACCCTGGCGGCCCGCCGCCGCTCCGGTCACGCGGCGCCCCCGCGTGACCTGGTCGCGGCGGGCGCGCCCGGCCGGAGCCTGCGCCTGGAGATCGAGGGGCTCGGCGGCGGCGAGTGGTTCGTCCCGCTGGACTCACCGGGCGCCGCCGCGTCGGCCGAGCGCGAGGTGGCGCACGTGGCGCTGGACGGCGTGGAGTTCTGCCGCCTGGCCGCGGGGCACATCCCGCCCGAGGAGGCCGCCGCCGGTCAGGACGGGGACCGGGAGGCGATCCGCGACGTCCTGTCCTCGGCGGCGTCGCTGAGCCGGATGTGAGCCGGGCCGGGACGTGAGGCGGTCCCGGACGCGAGCCGGGCCCGGACGCGAGGCGGTCCCAGACGCGAGCCGGGCCCGGACGCGAGGCGGTCCCAGACGCGAGCCGGGCCCGGACGCGAGGCGGTCCCAGACGCGAGCCGGGCCCGTACGTGAGGCAGTCCCGGGCGTGAGGCGCGCCGGGCTCCCCGCGGGGGAGCGGGTCAGGCGAAGACGACCGTGCGGCTGCCGTTCAGCAGGATTCTGCGCTCCGCGTGCCACTTCACGGCCCGCGCCAGCGCCTGGCACTCCACGTCGCGGCCGATCGCCACGAGCTGGTCGGGGGTCACGCCGTGGCCGACCCGCTCGACCTCCTGCTCGATGATCGGCCCCTCGTCGAGGTCGGCCGTCACGTAGTGCGCGGTCGCGCCGATCAGCTTCACGCCGCGCGCGTGCGCCTGGTGGTAGGGCTTGGCGCCCTTGAAGCTCGGCAGGAACGAGTGGTGGATGTTGATGATCCGCCCGCTCAGCTCCTTGCAGAGGTCGTCGGAGAGCACCTGCATGTAGCGGGCGAGGACGACGAGCTCCACGTCGAGCGAGCGCACGAGTTCGAGGAGCCGCGCCTCGGCCTCCGGCTTGTTCTCCCGCGTCACCGGAATGTGGTGGAAGGGGATGTCGTACGAGGCGACGAGCTCGGCGAAGTCCGTGTGGTTGGAGACGACGGCGGCGATCTCCACCGGCAGCGCGCCGATCCGCGAGCGGAACAGCAGGTCGTTCAGGCAGTGCCCGAACTTCGAGACCAGCAGGACGACCCGCATCTTCTCCTCGGCCCGGTGGATCTGCCACTCCATGTGGAAGGAGTCGCCGACCGCGGCGAAGCTCGCCCGCAGCTTGTCGACGGTCACCGGGGACTCGGCGGAGAAGTGGACGCGCATGAAGAACAGACCGGTGTCGTGGTCGCCGAACTGCTGGCTGTCCTCGATGTTGCAGCCGGTCATGAAGAGGTAGCTCGACACGGCGTGCACGATGCCCTGCTTGTCGGGGCAGGAGAGGGTGAGGACGTACTGCTCGGCGGGGACGGCGGGGGCCACGGACTGCTCGTTCATGCAGGCAAGGTTCCCACAGGGTGCCGCGCGGCGGGCAATCATCCCGGGAGCCGGGACGGGCGCACCAGCGGAACTCCAGCCTCCTTCGACTCGGCCGGCTCAGCCGGTCCGCGTCAGTATCCGCAGGACTTCGAGGGTCCGCGGCGGCTCGTCGGGGTCCTCCCCGTCACTCGTGGCGAGGCGTACGTGCGCGTCGCGCGCCGCCCGCACGGCCTCGGGCCAGCCCGGGTGCTGGAGGTAGACGGAGACCATCGCGTCGGGCCCGACCTCGTGCATGATCCGCAGGACGCGCAGCACGGCCGTGTCGACGAGCGCCGCCTCCTGGGAGTCGCGGAAGATCGTGCCGACGTACTTCTCGGCGGACCAGTTGTCCAGCCACGTGTCCTCGACCAGCCGGTACACGGCGTCGGTCACGTCCCCGTACTCGTCGCGCCCCGCGAGCCAGCACTCCTGCTGGAAGGCGGGGTCGGAGAGCATGTGCAGCGCCGAGCGCACGTTGCTGCGCCAGCGCCACCACGGCATGTCGTTGGTCGGCATGCCACCCATGGTGCTGGAGCGACGGCCGCGACGGGAAGAGTTCTCCGAACCTTGCACGGTCATCGATCGTACGTTCCCACGTGACGCTCCCGAATCGGCCCCCGCCCGTTCATGGTGATGTCACCGTCCGTTGAGAGAGAGTCACTCCCCGGTTGGCCCGTGACCGGAAGTGTGCGGTGCCATGACCGGTCGGCGACGCTCCTTCCTCCTCCGCCCCCACCGACACGCCGCGCACACCGTGGCCGCCGCGGCGGCGTGCGTCGCCCTGACCGCCGGATGCGGGGTCATCCCTGGCACCACGGGGGGTTCCGGGGATGACCCCATCACCGTCATGACCTGGGCCCCCGAGAACACCAAGGCCACCAACAAGCCGGGCGTCCCCGCCATGGCCGAGGCGTACGCCCGCTGGGTCAACGCCCACGGCGGCATCGACGGCCACGAGCTGAAGGTCCTGACCTGCAACGACCACAACGATCCGGCCGGCGCCGCCGCGTGCGCGCGCAGGGCGGTCGACGAGGACGTGGTGGCGGTCGTCGGCGCGTACAGCCAGCACGGCCGCTCCTTCCTCGCCCCCCTGGAGGTCGCCGGCATCCCGTACATCGGCGGCTACGGCATCACCGACGACGAGTTCTCCAGCCCGCTGTCCTACCCGGTCAACGGCGGCGAACCGGCCCTCCTCGCGGGCAACGGCCGGCAGCTCGCCGACCGCTGCGACCGCGTCTCCCTCGTCCGCCCCGACACCCTGGCGGGCGACGAGCTGCCCAAGCTCCTGAACGCCGGGCTCGCCGACGGCGACCACAAGCCGGTCGCCGACATCCGCGCCCCCGAGGACGGCACCGACCTCACCCCGCAGGCCGAGCAGGCGCTGCGGCACGCGGGCGCCGGGGACGGCTGTGTGACCGCCGCGCTCGGGGCGCGCACCGACACCTTCTACGACTCCTTCCGGCGCACCAGGGAGGAGTACCCGAAGGTACGGATCTCCTCGGTGCTCGGCAGCGTCGACCAGTCGCTGGTCGACCGCACGGGCGGCGCGAGCGGCCCCTACGAAGGCGCCTACGTCACCGGCTGGTACCCGGCGTCCGGCGACGCCAGGTGGGCGGAGATGCGCGGTGTCATCCGCGAGCAGGCGTTCGGCGACAACCGGGTCGACCCGGCGGACGCGGGCGTGCAGACCACGTGGATCGCGTACACCGTCCTGAAGCGGGCCGTGGAGTCCCTCGACGGCGGCGAGGTCACCGCCCACTCGCTGCGGCGCGCCCTCGACGGCGGCCTGCGGGTCGAGACGGGCGGCCTCACGCCGACGCTGCGCTGGCGCTTCGAGGACCTGATCGCGGCCAGCGAGTACCCGCGGCTGATCAACTCGGGCGTCACGTTCCAGACGGTGCGGGACGGCAGGCTCGTGCCCGCGCGCAAGGGCTTCGTGGACGTCAAGAGGACGCTGGAGCAGACCGCGTAACCCCCAGGGGCGCGCGGTCCGCTCCCGCGGGGCTCAGAGCTGGGTCTTCTCGCGTGTGGTCAGGCCGTACTTGCCGGCGATCGCGTTCCAGTACTTGGCCGCCTGCTCCTTGGCTGTGGTCGCCTCGCCGCTCGCGCGGTTGCCCGCCGCCTGGTGCGAGGTGCTGCGCGCGTGGCCCTTGCGGCAGCCGCGCTTGCCCGCCACCTGGTCCGCCCACGCGGCGTAGTGGTTGTCGGCGGACGCCGACGCCTTCCAGGCCCGGTTGAGGGACGAGGTGAGCTGGGCGTTGGCCGGGAGCTCGTCGACGTCCAGCTCGGCGAGCCGGGCGACCAGGTCGTTGCGCTGCTTGGCGGCGCCGCGCAGGTCCTTCGCCGACTGGCCGAGGTTGCGGCACTTGCCCACGTCGCGTACGGAGGCGATCACCGTCGCGCGGCTGTCGTTGCTGTCGGCCAGGAGCTTGTCCAGGGCGACGGCCTGCTCCTTGGCGGGGTCGGCGGTGGGCGACGGCTCGTCGGCGGGTGCGGAGGCGGAGACGGGCTTGCCCTCGTCCGCCGTGTCGTCATCGCCGCCGCCGTTGCTCAGGAGCGCGCCCGCGCCGACGCCGAGCAGGGCGATGCCGACGCCGACGGCGGCGATGAGCGGGACCTTCGAGCCGGTACGGCCGCGCCGGCCGCCGCGGCCGCCGTCGCCCGGCGCGGGCTGCGGTGCGGGGGCGGGCGCGGCGGCCGGCGCGGGGGCCGCGGGCGCCGCCGCGTCGAAGCGGGGCATCTGCTGGGTGGACGCGGGGCCCTCGGCCTCCGGCTCGGTGCGGAAGAGGCTGTCGAACTCGGCGGGCGGCTGCCGGTCGCCGGGGGCGCCGGGGCGGATGCCGTAGGGCGCGGCGGCCGGCTCGGGGGGCGCGGCGTGCCCGACGGGGCCGCTGGTGCCGGGGACGGGGGCGATGAACTGCGTGGGCTCGCTGTCGGACGCGGCGGCGGGCGCGGCCGGGGCGGTGCGCCCGAGGAACTGCGTGGCCTCGGCGGCGGGCGCCTCGGGCGGCAGGGCGCCGGGGGCCACCGGGGGGATGTACTGCGTGGCGCCCTCGTCGACGGAGCCCGCCCCACCGGGCGCGGAGCCACCGGGGGCGAGGCCGGCGGGCGGCATGGGGCCGCCACCCGGTATGGGCGCCAGGTACTGCGTGGCGCCCTCGTCGACGGGGCCCGCCCCGCCGGGCGCGGAGCCACCGGGGGCGAGGCCGGCGGGCGGCATGGGGCCGCCGCCCGGTATGGGCGCCAGGTACTGCGTGGCGTCGGCGTCCGGCCCGGTGGCGGCCGGGGGCAGGGGCGCGCCGCCCTGGTCGAGCGGCGGCAGCGGCATGCTCTGCCCACCGTGGCTCGACTGCCCGCCGTACCCCGGGTATCCGCTCTGGCCCTGGTGGGCGCCTTGACCCGGGTGTCCGCTCTGGCCCGAGTGGCCGCCCTGGCCCGAGTGAACGTCCTGGCCCGGGTGTCCGCTCTGGCCCGGGTGGGCGCCCTGACCCGGGTGTCCGCTCTGGCCCAGGTGCGCGTCCTGGCCCGAGTGGCCGCCCTGGCCCTGGTAGGCGCTCTGGCCCGAGTGGGCGCCCTGGCCCAGGTGTCCGCCCTGGCCCTGCTGCTCCCCGTACCCCTGCGGGCCGCCGTACCCCTGCGGGCCGCCGTACGAGGCGTCGCCGTACGCGGCGTCGCCCTGGCCGGGTCTCGCGTGTGCGCCCTGGGCGGGCGGGGCGGCGTGCGCTCCGTGGCCCTGCTGCGCCGCGTGTGCGCCCTGGGCGGGGGGTCCCGCGTGTGCTCCGCGCCCGTGCCGGCCGCCGCCGTACGTCCCGCCGCCCTGGTCCTGGCCCTGCTGGGCGGCGTACGGGTCCTGGGCCGCGTACTGCTGCGGGTAGCCGTAGCCCTGGCCGGGCGGCGGGGTCGCGCCCTCGGGGGGCAGCGGCATGGCCTGAGCGGGCTGCTGCGGGGTGCCCCATGCCTCGCCCCGGCCGGGCTGCGGCTGCGGCGCGCCCGGCGCGTCGGGCCCCCAGGGGCTGCCCCACGGGGTGCCGCCCGCCGGGGTGGTGTGCCGGCCGGCGGTGCCGGGAAGCAGCGGCTCACTGCCGTCCGCGGGCAGCACGACGCCCTCGTGGGCTTGCCGGGCCGCGGGCTGCCGCGGATCGGAGGAAGCAGCGCCCTGACCGCTCTGCTGCGTCACCGGGACTCCTACGTATGGGGGACCTACGGAACCGTCGGCTCACGCTACCGGGTCCCCACAGCCCTTAGCCACGCAGCTCAGGGCGGAGCCGTCCGCTCGGCGCCGGCAGTAACAAAACCTCCCGCCCAGGCGCTGTTACGGGGCCCACGAGGCCGTTCTCTCCGCGCCCACGCGCGCGTGACTCACGCCGCCTGGAGGTCGACCCGGGACCCGAACTCCCTGACCACGGGCTCGTCGCGGTACGGCTCAAGGCGCTGCTGGAAGTCCTCCAGGTACTCGGCGCCGCGGTTCGAGCGCAGGGTGCCGAGGAGCTCCACGGCCTTGAGTCCCGTGTGGCATGCCTGTTCGACCTCGCGGCGCTGCACCTGGGCCGTGGCCAGCAGGACCAGGCCGATCGCGCGCCGCCTGGCCCGCGCCTCCGGGTGCCCGTCGAGGGACTCCTGCGCGCTGCGCGCCGCCGCGTCCGCCTGGCCGAGGTCACGGTGACAATGCGCCAATTCATCGGCCAGATACGCGTGGTCGAAGTGGCTGATCCAGACCGGGTCGTCACCGGACTCCTCCTCGCCCGCCGCCCGGTCCATCGCCTCGACGGCGCGGCCCGCCACGGACTGCGTCGCGCGCGCGTCCCCGAGCAGGGCGTGGCCGCGCGCCTCGGCGGCGTAGAACATCGCCTCCGCGCGGGGTGTGACCCGTCCGCGCGTCCCCTCCTGTGCGGCCCGCGCCAACTGCGCGATCTCGCGCGGGTTCCCGAGCTGGGCGGCGAGGTGGCTCATGGAGGCGGCGAGGACGTACCCGCCGTACCCCCGGTCACCGGCCGCCTGGGCGAGGCGCAGCGCCTGGATGTAGTAGCGCTGGGCGAGGCCGGGCTGGCCCGTGTCGACGGCCATGTAGCCCGCCAGCTCCGTCAACCGCGCGACGGCGGCGAACAGTTCGCGCCCGACCGCCTCGCGGTAGGAGCCCGCGAGCAGCCCGGAGACCACGGAGTTGAGGTAGTGCACGACGACCGGGCGCACGTGTCCGCTGCCGAACCGGTGGTCCAGCTCGGTCAGCGCCTGCGTCATCGCCTGGACCGCGGCCACGTCCGGCATCCCGACGCGCGGCCCCGCGGTCCTGCCGACCTGGGAGTCCGCCGAGGAGATCAGCCAGTCGCGGCTCGGCTCCACGAGCGCGGAGGCGGCCACGGTCGAGCCGGACAGGAAGTCCCTGCGGCCGACGTCGCTGCGCCACAGTTCGCAGACCTGCTCGATGGCGCCGAGCACGGTGGGCGAGAACTGCAGGCCGACGCCGGAGGCGAGGTTCTTGCCGTTCGCCATGCCGATCTCGTCGATGGTGACGGTACGGCCCAGCTTGCGGCCGAGCGCCTCCGCGATGATGCCGGGCGCCCGTCCGCGCGGCTGCTGCCCGCGCAGCCAGCGGGCCACGGACGTCTTGTCGTAGCGCAGATCGAGGCCGTGCTCCGCACCGCACATGTTGACCCGGCGGGCGAGTCCGGCGTTGGAGCACCCGGCTTCCTGGATGAGCGCCTGCAGCCTTTCGTTGGGCTGACGCGCGACGAGTGGCCTGGCGGCCATGGCGTACCCCCTGACGTGCACCGTGGACCAGCGGAAACGGAGCGGCCGGGGCGGCCGACCCACGCTGATCAATGCCCTGGGGACCAGGCGAAGATGCGCCACGAAAGAGGCATAAGAAGACATACGAACCGTAAGTATGGATCTGTCGATCGCCGGCTCGCTCCGAGGCGTTCTCCGACTTCCCCACAGCTGACTACCCGCGCATGGAAGCCATTTCCCCCGCGCGCCCCCGCCCGTGCCCCCATGCGCCCGATCGCAGGATCGATGCTCCTCCCCCGCCCTCGCGTGCGCCCGTAACCCGGCCCTGTGCGGGGAGTTGAGGTCTGCGTGGAAGAGACCATCGGAGTGACCTCAGCCGCCCAGATCCCGAAGCAGCGCGGAGAAGCCTTGCAGGACACGGCCGTGCGGTACGCGGAGGAGCGGCACTGGGACGTCGTCGCCGGCACCTGGCTGGAGTACGCCGGGGGCGTCGAGCGGTGCTCGTGCGGCGACGCGGGCTGCGACGCACCCGGCGCACACCCCGCGCGCGAGGACTGGGCGAGCCAGGCCACGGGCAGCGCCACCGTGGCGCGGCGCCTCTGGCAGAAGCAGCCCAAGGCGTCGATCCTGCTGCCCACCGGACGGACGTTCGACGCGATCGACGTGCCGGAGACCGCCGGGTTCCTCGCGCTCGCCCGTATGGAGCGGATGCGGCTCACGCTCGGCCCCGTGACCCGCACGCCCGACCGGCGCATGCAGTTCTTCGTGCTCCCCGGCGCCGCGGCCAAGGGCCCCGGCCTCGTCCGCAAGCTCGGCTGGATGCCCACCGCCATCGACCTGGTCACACGCGGCGAGGGCTCCTACGTGGCCGCTCCCCCCACCCGCTGCGGCGCGTCCGGCGCGGTCCAGTGGGCCTGCCGCCCGACCGCCGCCAACCGCTGGCTGCCCGACTGCGAGGAGATCATCTCCCCGCTGGCGTACGCGTGCGGCAGCGAGGCGCGCCGCTGAGACCGGGCCGCCTCGCCGAAACCACGGCCGCCTCGCTGCGACCGTGACCTCGCCGGGACCGCGTGCCGACGTATCGTGCTGGAACGGCGACATCGGCGAAGGGCGGCACGGTGACCGAGGCGGCGGCGGTACGCGTGAGCGGGCTCTGGAAGCGCTTCGGCGAGCAGGTGGCCGTGGCAGGGATCGACCTGGTCCTGCCGGCGGGCAGGTTCATCGGCCTCGTCGGGCCGAACGGCGCGGGCAAGACCACCACGCTCTCCATGGCCACCGGCCTGCTCAGACCGGACCAGGGCACCGTCGAGGTGGTCGGCCACGACGTCTGGCGCGACCCGGTACGGGTCAAGGCCCGCATCGGCGTACTCCCCGAGGGCCTGCGCCTCTTCGAGCGGCTCTCGGGGCGCGAACTGCTCGCGTACACCGGCAGGTTGCGCGGGCTCCCCGGCGCCGAGGTCGACAAGCGCGCCACCCAGCTCCTCGACGTGCTCGACCTCGCGGGCGCCCAGCACAAGCTCGTCGTCGACTACTCCACCGGCATGCGCAAGAAGATCGGCCTCGCGGCGGCGCTGCTCCACAACCCCGAAGTGCTCTTCCTCGACGAGCCGTTCGAGGGCGTCGACCCCGTCTCGGCCCAGACGATCCGCGGCGTCCTGGAGCGCTACACCGCCTCCGGCGCCACCGTCGTCTTCTCCTCGCACGTCATGGAGCTCGTCGAGTCGCTCTGCGACTGGGTCGCCGTCATGGCCGCGGGCCGCATCCGCGCGCAGGGCACCCTCGCGGAGGTGCGCGGCACGGAGCCCTCGCTGCAGCGGGCGTTCCTCGAACTCGTCGGCGCGGGGAGCCGCGACGCCGGCTCCGACCTGGACTGGCTGGGCGGCGGGCCCCGCCGATGACCGCCGCCCCCTCCGACGCCAGTGGTGACGCCGGCACCAGCGCCGGCACCACCGCGATCACCCCCGTCCTCGTACGGCTGAAGCTGTCCCTGCTCCGCAACGGCCTGCGCCAGTCGGCCGGGCGCCGGGCCGCCTACATCGCCTCGGTGGCCGTCGCCCTGCTCTTCGCCGCGCTCCAGCTCCTCGGCCTGGTCCTGCTGCGCGGCGACCGCCACGCCGCGACCGTCTGCGTCCTCCTCGTCGGCGTGCTCGCCCTCGGCTGGGCCGTCATGCCGCTGTTCTTCCCCAGCGGCGACGAGACGCTCGACCCGACCCGCCTGGTGATGCTGCCGCTGCGGCCACGCCCGCTCGTACGGGCGCTGCTCGTCGCGTCACTCGTGGGCATCGGCCCGCTGTTCACGCTCTGCCTGGCCGCGGGCGCGGCGATCGCGCTCGCGCACGGCGTGGCGGGGGCCGTGACGGGCGTGCTCGCGACCGCCCTCACCCTGCTGCTCTGCGTGGCCGTCGCGCGGGCCTTCGCCGCCGCCAACATCCGCCTCCTCACCAGCCGCAAGGGCCGTGACCTCGCGGTCCTCAGCGGCCTCGTCATCGCCGTCGGGGCGCAGGCCGTCAACTTCGGGGCGCAGCGGCTCGGCTCGTCCGGCCTGGGCACCCTCGACCCCGCGGCCGACGTGGTGCGCTGGCTGCCGCCCGCCGCGGCGCTCGGCGCGGTGGACTCCGTGAGCGAGGGCGCTTACGGGACCGGGGCGGCCCAGCTCGCCCTGTCCGCCGCGGCCCTGGTGGGCCTCCTCGCGCTCTGGCGGCGCAGCCTGACCCGGCTCATGACGGCACCGGACGGCTCGACCCTCGGGGCCGCGGAACCGGAGAGGGGCGCCTCCCGCGCCTCCGGCGCCCTCGGCGCGCTCCTGCCCGCCGGGCGCACCGGCACCGTCATGGAGCGCGGCCTGCGGTACGTCCGGCGTGATCCGAAGACCAAGGCCGCCTGGGTGACCTCGCTGGCCATCGGCCTCATCGTGCCGGTCTTCAACGCGCTGCAGGGCACGGGCTCCGTCTACTTGGCGTGCTTCGCGGCGGGGATGCTGGGCGTCCTGATGTACAACCAGTTCGGGCAGGACACCTCCGCGTTCTGGATGGTGGCGATGACCATCTCCACCACCCGCGACGCCTACGTGGAACTGCGCGGCCGGGCCCTCGCCCTCCTGCTCGTGACGGTGCCGTACGCCGTCCTCGTCTGCGTCCTCACCACGGCGATGCTCGGCGACTGGCCCGTCCTCGCGGAGGTCGTGGGGCTCTCCTTCGCGCTGCTCGGCGCGATGCTGGCCACGGGCGCGTGGACGTCGGCCCGCTTCCCCTACTCGATCCCCCAGGAGGGCTACAAGAACGTGGCCCCCGGGCAGGCGGGCCTCGCCTGGATCTCGATCTTCGGCGGCATGGTCGCCGGGGCCCTGGTCTGCGCCCCCGTCCTCGCCCTCACGGTCTGGCTGCACGCCGCGGACACCGCCGCCTGGAGCTGGGTGCTGCTGCCGGTGGGGACGGCCTACGGATACGGGGTGGCCGAACTGGGCATCCGGATGGCCGCGCCCCGGGTCGCCCGGCGGCTGCCGGAGATCCTGTCGGCCGTCAGCAAGGGGTGACGGTGCGGGTGCGCCTGCCCGGCGCTTCCCCGGGCCCACACACGCAGGCGACCCGCGGGCCATGGTCCCGCCGCGCCGGACGGAGCCGGGTGGCGGAAGCCGGCCGGACGTACCGGCGGCCCGCGGGTCGGGTGACTGCTCTGAATTGGGCCGGCCGCACGCTCGACTCACGCGCTGGTCCGGCACCGCACTGGGTGTGGTGACGGGCCGCTAGCCCGCAGCCACCTCTCGCGTCCGCAATGAAATCACTGCAGCAACACCTCCTTCCTCGAGTGCTCCACACCCTAGGAATCGGGTCCGGCGACCTCAAGTGGTTTTTCCGGGGTACGGTCCTGAGGTCTTCCGGCGGAGCTTTTCCGTACGACTTCCGCGAACCTGCTGTGGGGTGCGTCACGTTCGAGTTGAATGATCTGACGTGCGGTACTGGCAGCTCATGAGGACGAGGACACGGCCTGCAGGGGGTTCCGGGTGAGTGCTTCGCGGCGGAGCGGAACTACTGACGAACTGGGTCCCGAAGGGCCGGAGCCGGGCGGTTCCGAGCTGCTCGCGGCGCTGCTCGACGGGATGGACGCGGCGCTCTGCGCGTTCGACGCGGACGGCGTGGTGACGCACTGGAACCGCGAGGCCGAGCGCATCCTCGGCTGGTCGGCGGCGGAGGCCGTGGGGCAGCGGGGCCTCTCCGGGTGGGCCGTGCGGGCCGCGGACGCCGCGGAGGTCGAGGGGCGGCTGCTGTCCGTGATGGACGCGCCGGGGCGGCACGTGCACGAGTTCGCCCTCGTGACCAAGGACGGCGGGCGGGTCCTCGTGCGGATGCAGTCCGCCGCCGTGCGGGGCGGGGACGGGAAGGCCGCGGGCGTCTACTGCGCCTTCAGCGAGGTCCACGCCCAGATCGACCTGGAGCGCTCCATCGCCCTGAGCGAGGCGCTCCTCGAAACGGCCTCCTGGGGCGTCGTCATCGTCGACGCGGACCTGCGGCCCGCCGTCGTGAACGAACACGCGGCCCGTGCGCTGGGAATGGGGCGTACGGCGGTCCTGGGGCGGCCCCTCGCGGACCTCCTCGGGCAGGGCGTCGAGGAGCTGGAGAGCGCGCTGACCCACGTGCTCGCCGAGGGGGCACCGCCCTCGCCCGCCGAGCTGTGGGTGTCGGTGCGGACCGGTGACGACGGAGACTTCGAGCGGCGGTGCTGGCGCAGCGGCTTCGTGCGGCTCGCCTCGCCGCTGACCGAGGAGCCCGTGCCGCTCGGGGTCGGCTGGCTCTTCCTGGACGTCACGGAGGCCAGGCAGACCGCTCAGGAGGCGTCGCAGCTGCGGTTCCGCTCGCAGCAGCTGCACCGGGCCGCTCGGGCCGCCGGGGAGTGCGAGGACCCCACGGAGGCGGCGACCGTTCAGCTGGACTTCGCGCTCGCCGGGTTCGCGGATCACGCGCTGGTGGATCTGGTGGCCGGTGCGGAGCCGGTCCGTCTCGTCCGCGTCGCGGCTACGCCCGGCGGGGCGCCCGGGCCCTGTCTTCCCGTGGCCACGGCCGGGATTCCCGTGCGGTATCCCGAGGGGCATCCCGCGCCGCAGTGCGTGGAGCGGGAGGGGTCGGTGCGGGCCAGCGCGGGGGCGGCTTCGGCCGAGCGGGCGCGGGCGTGGGCCGTTGCCCGGCAGTGGCCGGAGGATGCCGTGCACGCGTTGTGTGCGGTGCTGCGGAGCCGGGGGCGGACTCTGGGGGTCGTGACGTTTCTTCGGGGGGCGGGGCGGGGGGCGTTCGGGCTGTCCGACGCGGCGTACGCGGAGAGTGTGGCGGGCAGGGTGGCGGCGTCCCTGGACCTGGCGAGCTCGACCTCGCCGTAGCTGTCTCCCTGGGCCCGCACGGGGCACCTCGCCGCGGGCCGCTTCACTGTCGGCGCGGAATCCTCCGCCACGGCGCGCCTCACTGCCGCGATGGGCCTCACCATCGCCTTCCGCCTCGCCGCCGCGATGCGCCTCGCCGCCTCGATGGGCCTCGCCGCCGCGATGGGCCTCGCCGTCGCCTTCCGCCTCGCCGTCGCGATGGGCCTCGCTGCCGCGATGGGCCTCGCCGCCGCGGGTCGTCTCGCCGTCGCGATGGGCCCCGCTGCCGCGGGCCGCCTCGCCGCCGCGATGAGCCCCGCGGTCGCGATGCGCCTCACCGCCACGATCAGCCTCGCTGCCGC